>JAKDZT010000389.1 GCA_030462125.1 Tetragenococcus sp. | reverse complement strand
AATAGACGAATATGGATTAGATTATGAACTCACCGCAAGCTCTGAACCTGCTATGCTGACTGAATTAGAAAAGTCAATCGATAATGAAGAGGATATTGTGGTACCCTTATGGAACCCACATCGTGTGTTTTCTGAATTGGACTTAAAATATCTAGACGACCCTCAAAATGCCTTTGGCGAAGCTGAAAAAATTCATCATGCCACACGCCAAGGTTTTGATGAAGATTATCCAGAAATAGATCAGTGGATGAAAAATTGGAAAATGGATGATGATCAAATTGGTGAATTAATGAGTTATGTCAGTGAAGCTGAAGAGGAAGATGAAGAACCGTCTGAAGGCGCTGAAAAGTGGATTGATGAAAACCAAGAACTCGTTGATGAATGGCTGGAAAAATAAACTTCTTTGTTCAATTTCAACAAACAAGGGGTTAAAGGATAGATAAAATTCGTTCTTATAATATTTAGTGTTGTTGCTAAAAAATTAGTAATGACACTATTTTTTGGACAAAATATAAAGAAAAAAACTATTTATCCAAGCCAACGCTTTTACGCTGCTTTCGGTTTGATTCTTCTGCAACATATTTCAACACCGTTCGAAATTCCTTGCGAGAAGCGTTTTTTGAAAATTGAGTATAGTTTTGTTTAAGGTTCTTTGAGCTTCTTCTTTACTTACCATCTAGTTTTACTTCCACTTCTTCAAAAGAAAAGTGATCAGAAATAATTAAATCAATATTTTCCACACCTTCAACAACTTCTGAAATAGCATTTTGAAAGACTTTTAGTACAACTACAATACCTACTTCGTCTTCAAAGGTTTCATTACTTTTTTAACATTTTTCCTAGAATTAAAGTAAGACTTTATAAGTTTCGCTTTAGGTACATACCTTCCTTCTGTTTGTTGTCTTAACTGTGTAAACGCCCTAGCTATGAATAGGTTTTGATAAACATAATAAGTTGAGGTATCATAATCTCTTTTCACTGCTCTTTTGACATTTTCTAAAGACTTATCAATAGCAAATGTACCATCCAAGATAAAAGAATAACCTTTTTAACATGAGCTATCGTAGCAATATACTCCCCAATTAATAGCGTTCAATTTAATCCTCTCTTCTTACAATATCTTTTAAAATACTCATTCCTTTTTCGAAATCTTTCGTACCAGAAACAAATGTGTAACCTAACTTTTGGTATATTGTAATCGCAGGATAATTCCACGTTTGAGTATGCAGCATTGCAGGTTGATCAGGATATAATTCTTCTAAAAGTGCAGTGACCTTTACTGTCAGAAAAGTAGCTATCCCTTTCCTTTGTGCTTCCCGCATAACAGCCAACCAATGGAACTGAGGGCCTCCTTCTTTTGCCCACCAAGCTGTACATGTAGCAACTTTTTTACCAGACGGATCTGTAACAAAAGTCATCCGTTTTGCCAATTCGTCTGGATAAGGCGCGAAGCTCTTTTGGAAATACCTTTGGGCTTCTGACAAGTGATCAAACTCTCCTACAGAAGTTTCAATCACTTGCCAATCTCTTTCATCCCCAGGAGTATAAAAGCTAAATTGATAACCTACCAG
>JAKDZT010000100.1 GCA_030462125.1 Tetragenococcus sp. | reverse complement strand
CGACGCGGTTTTCTTTTATTGGATAGGCCCTTCAGATTTTGGGTAAATTCAAAAATACACATTATTGACATCCGATTTTTAAGTAACCATCTAATTCCAATGGAAAAAATAGTTAAAAAAGTGTACAATGAATTTGGAAATGAAATTTTCAGTAATCAAATGGATAAAGGAGATTTTTTTATGCCAAAACTAATTTTTGCACGTCATGGAAAAAGTGAATGGAATAAAGCAGACAAATTCACCGGTTGGGTCGACGTTGACTTAGCTCCAGAAGGTATAGAAGAAGCAAAAGATGCAGGCCAAAAACTTAAAGAAGCGGGTATTGAATTTGACATTGCTTATACTTCTGTCTTGACCCGCGCCATTAAAACTTGTCACTATATTTTAGAAGAAACGAATCAATTATGGGTGCCCGAAGTAAAATCTTGGCGTTTGAACGAACGTCACTATGGCGCATTACAAGGTTTAAACAAACAAGATACGCGCGATAAATACGGAAACGAACAAGTCCACATTTGGCGCCGTTCTTATGATGTATTGCCTCCATTAAAAGACCCTGAACCTGATCGTCGTTATGCTGATTTAGATCCAAAAACTATCCCTGGTGGCGAAAACTTAAAAGTCACCTTAGAACGGGCATTACCTTTTTGGGAAGATCAAATCGCTCCGGCATTGCGCGATGGAAAAACTGTTTTAGTCGCAGCGCATGGTAATTCTTTACGTGCTCTAGCTAAACACATCGAAGGAATCTCAGACGATGACATTATGGACTTGGAAATTCCAACCGGAAAACCAAGTGTTTACGAACTAAATGATGATCTTACTGTCAAAGAAAAATATTATTTATAAGAGACGACAAAAAAGATTCGCAGGTTTAAACATTTACCTGCGAATCTTTTTATATGTTTTAATAAACATTTAGGCAAAAGACGTTTCTGTCATACAAGCCCGATAAATAGAAGCGACATCGTCTTCTTGTAATGGAACAAAACCTTGTGTTGAAATTGAACTATGAGCGACTGCTCGATTAGCCATTTCTTCCAGATTTTCCTCTGTTTGAATACCCGCTTCTGGTAAGGTCATCGGGATACCACAAGAGGCTAAGAATTCATAGAATTTTTGAATACCTAATTCTGCCGCTCTTTTAGGTTCTTCTTCTTTGATACCCCAAATTTCTTGGGCAAAACGTTGAAATTTAGGAATGGTATTTTCATCTAAAATGTGTTCCATCCATCTTGGTATAATGATAGATAAGCCGACGCCATGAGTAATATCATAGAATGCGCTCAATTCATGTTCCATCGCGTGACATGACCAAGAGCCTTTTTTCCCATTACCGACGAGGCCATTTAAGGCAAGTGTACTAGCCCACATCAAGTTCGCGCGAGCCGTATAATTATCTGGTTTCTCTAAAGCAACTGGCAAATACTTAATAACCGTTTTCATTAAACCTTCCGCAATTTCGTCTTGTACCTCAGTACCAGGAGTAGCATTAAAATAATTTTCAATCAAATGGCTAAGGATATCTGCAGAACCAGCTGCTGTTTGATATGGACTAACGCTAAAAGTGTTCGTTGGATCAAGAAACGAAACTTTAGGTAGTAAACTTTGTCCATGCACCCCTAATTTGATTTGCGCATCCATATTCGAAATAACACAAGTCCCGTTCATTTCACTTCCGGTCGCAGCTAAAGTAAGAACTGTCACGATTGGCAACGCAGGCCCTTTATAATTTTTTGGTAAAACAAAGTTTTCCCACAGATCGCCTGAAACAAACACGCCAGCCGCAATGGCCTTACTACAATCGATCACAGAACCACCGCCAACGGGTAAAACTACATCAATCTCATTTTTCTTACATAGTTGGACACCTTTTTGCACAGTTTCAATTCTCGGATTAGGATCAACTCCAGCTAATTCAATGACATTATTATCATTTTGTTGGAACTGTTCATACAACTTATCGTATAAACCACTCTTTTTGATACTTCCGCCACCATAAACTAATAACACATTTTTACCAAAAGTATTTAAAACCTGAGGTAACTCATCTAAACGTTCTTTACCAAAGCGAATGTCTGTCGTCACATGAAAGTCAAAATCTTCCATCGAAAAAACCTCCTTTTCTTCCATTATCGCTAGAATTTTAACCAAAGTCAAAAAGGATCGACCAAATTTTTGATCGATCCTTTTTATTAACTTAAAGCAGTAGCCAACCCTACTTTGATCATCTCGTCAAATGAAGTTTGCCTTTCAAGAGACGTCGTTTCTTCGCCTGTAATCATATGGTCACTGACAGTACAAATGGCTACCGTTTGTACGTTAAATTTAGCACCTAGATAATATAAAGCGGCCGTTTCCATTTCAACTCCCTTAATTCCAAGTTCAGCTAATTGAAACGTTTCAGTCATATCCTCTTTATAAAAAGTATCCTCTGACAAAATATTACCTACATGGGTAATAAATCCTTTTTTTTCAGCAATTTCATAGGCTGCTTTTAGCAAATGAAAATCAGCTATCGGAGCATAATAAAAGTTTTGAAAATGTTTTTGCACCATAGCAGAGCTTGTCACCGCTCCTTGGGCCAAAATAAGTTCTCTGACATGGACATCTTCGGAAAGTGCTCCGCAAGTTCCGACACGGATCAACCGTTTCACACCGTAAGACTCGATCAATTCTTGGGCGTAAATTGTAGCTGATGGCATCCCCATGCCAGTTCCTTGTACCGAAATACGTTCGCCCTTATACACCCCCGTATAACCTAACATCCCACGAACTTGATTATAGCAAACGGGATCTTCTAAAAAAGTTTCAGCAATATACTTCGCTCGTAGAGGATCACCAGGGAGTAAAATTTTATCGGCAATCTCTCCCGGTTGTGCTTCAATATGGACGCTCATGTCATTCCTCCTTACAGTGTTTGCAGCGTTTCTTTAATTAACGTTTTAAAATCAACCTTTACTCGCTCTGTGGTTTCTACTACTTCTTGATGGTTCAAAGTTTTTTGCATACCCGCAGCTAGATTTGTAATACAGGAAACACCCAAAACATTTAAACCGCAATGACGCGCCACGATTACTTCGGGAACAGTTGACATTCCTACCGCATCGGCACCAGCAGTACGGGCAAAACGAACTTCTGCTGGCGTTTCGTAAGTAGGACCGGAAAATCCCATATAGACTCCTTCTCTTAAAGCAATGCCTTGCTTTTCAGCTACAGCTTGAACTTTTTGGCGATAAGCTAAATGGTAAGCTTCGCTCATATCAGGAAAACGTGGCCCTAGTTCATCGTCATTAGGACCAAATAATGGGTTATTTCCCATAAAATTGATATGATCATTAATCAACATTAAATCTCCAGGCTCAAAACTAGTATTTATCCCACCAGCTGCATTAGTCACAATTAAAGAATGGGCTTTTAACGCAGCCATTACTCGTACGGGATAAGTCACTGTCTGCATCGAATGGCCCTCATAATAATGAAAGCGACCTTGCATAGCTAATACTTTTTTCCCAGATAGAGTACCATAAACTAATTGACCCGCATGGCCGCTAACAGTAGATACCGGAAAATGAGGAATCTGATCATAAGTAATTATTTGAGCATCTTGAATTTCTGTAGCCAACTCTCCTAACCCCGATCCTAAAATCAGTCCAAATTCGACGTTATCTACTCCTTGGCTTTTAATAAAAGTCGTTGTTTCTTTTAACTTCTCTTGTAATAAATCCATCTACACACTCCTATATCAATAATTTCTTTCATTGAAAAACGCTAAATATTTATTTTGATTTAACATAATTTTTCCCACTTGCTTGAGGGCCAGAAGAACGACCAAGGAATAAGACAAGGACAATGATCGTCAACAAATATGGGGCGACTTGTAAAAGTACCGGTGGGATGGAAGAAATAACAGGAAGTTGTCCTCCAATAATACTCAAACTTTGCGCAAAACCAAAGAAAATCGCCGCTCCCATAGCACCTAATGGATTCCATTTACCAAAAATCATTGCAGCTAATGAAATATAACCTTGTCCTACAATCGTACCAGCCGAAAAATTCCCTGAGATAGACTGAGCGAAAATAGCACCGCCCATTCCACCTAAAAGACCGGAAAGCAAGACGCCTGAATAACGGAATAGATAGACATTAACTCCTAAAGTATCCGCTGCTTGCGGATGTTCTCCGACGGAGCGCAAACGTAAACCAAAGCGCGTTTTGGAAATAACATACCAAGCAACAATTGCAATACCAATAGCTAAATAAGCTGGTAAGAAAGTATCTTTAAAGAAAATATCACCAACAATCGGTATATCTTCTAAACCAGGAAAAGAAAAGTAGCCTAAGTTACTCTCAATATTATCTGTTTGTCCTTTACCATACCAAACCTTAATCAAGAAAACTCCAAGTGCTGGCGCCATTAAGTTAACTACTGTACCACTAATAATGTGATCTGCTCGAAAGCTAACAGTTGCTGCTGCATGTAATACGGAAAATAACATACCCACTAAACCACCGACAGCAATTCCGATCCAAGGCGTCCAGCCACCGAAATTCCCTGCGTTCTCCAGATTAAACACGATTCCGCTAAAAGCGCCCATAACCATGATACCTTCTAGACCAACATTTACAACCCCGCTTCGTTCAGAAAACATACCACCTAATGAAGTGAGAATTAAAGGGGTCGAATAAACCAACGCGGATGTTAAAATTAAGGATATCAAACCGATTGTCGACATTACTGGTCGCCTCCTTTTTCGTCTTGTTTACCTGGGGATGATTCAAAATTTTGAGCAAGTTCTTTTTGCTTTTTATCAGGCATAATTTTGGCAAGCAATACACGCATGATATAACTAATAGCTACAAAGAAGATGATGAGTGCAATGACCACATTGACGATTTCAAAAGGGACACCGGCGCCTGTTTGCATGCCCAAACCACCAATTTGTAAAATACTGAATAACAATGCTGCCAGTAAAATGCCAATCGACGAACCAGCACCTAATAAGGAGACAGCCAGCCCATCAAATCCAATCGTCAGCGACTCCGTCTGAACGAAAAAGTTCTGATAAGTCCCTAGCCCTTCTACTACACCACCTAGACCAGCAAAAGTACCTGAGAGTACCATTGATAATATAATTGTACGTTTACTACTCATTCCAGCATATTCAGAAGCATTGGGGCTTAGCCCAACAGCACGTATTTCATAACCAAGTGTAGTTTTTTTCATAATAAACCAGACCACCACTAAACCAATTAAGGCTAAAAACAACCCGGCATTCACTCGTGAACCGCCAAAAAAGCGTGAAAGACTGTCCATACTCAGACTGGCATTTTCGGTAATACGATTGGACGAATCTAAACTCGAGCGAAAACTTTCTGGCATAAGATCTTGTAAAATAAAAGTACTTAAATATAAAACGATGTAGTTCATCATAATTGTTACAATTACCTCGCTAGTACCAAAGTATGCCCTTAAGAAACCTGGAATTGCCGCTGCGAGCGCACCCGCTAAAGCTCCTGCAATAATACAAAGGGGTAATAACACAACTTTGGGCAAATCAGGAAAAACTAAAGCTACCGAAACGCTTGCTACCCAGCCACATAAAGCTTGTCCAGAAAGACCAATATTAAAAAATCCAGCCGAATTAGCAATCGAAAAACCTAAGGCAGTAAGAATCAAAGGCGTAGCTTGTCGTAACGTTTCGCCAATACTTCTTTGGTTTCCTAAAGAAGCGTTCAGCATCGATTGATAGCCAATAATTGGGTTAAACCCAAAAGCTGCCATGATAATTGCGCCAATCACTAGACCTAAGATAACAGATAAAACAGGCACTAAAATACTGCGGATTCTTGCATTACGATCATTCATTGGCAGTTACCTCCTGTTGGGCAAGTTCTTCCCGAGCCTTTTCTAACGAGGAACCCGCCATTAATAAACCAAGCTCTTGTTCAGAAGTTTCTTCTGGTTTCACTACACCAACGATTTTCCCGTCATAAATGACTGCGATTCGGTCAGACACATTCAATATTTCATCTAATTCAAAGCTGACTAAAAGTACCGCTTTTCCGTTATCTCTTTGGTTAATCAAACGCTTATGAATAAATTCGATAGCACCCACATCTAATCCTCGTGTAGGATTAGCTACAACCAATAGGTCAGGATCGCGACTGATTTCCCGAGCAACTACAGCCTTTTGTTGGTTCCCACCGGACAACGATCTGGCTGGCACCACTTCGTTTACCGTACGCACGTCAAACTCTTCAATCAATGACCGGGCATATTTATTAATACTTGCATAATCTAGTACGCCATTTTTACTAAAGGGCTCCAAATAGTAGTTTTGCAAAACAAAATTTTCAGCTATTGTCATATCTAAAATTAGCCCATATTTATGACGATCTTCTGGTACGTGTCCAACACCACTTTCGGTAATTTTTCTGGGTCGTAAATTAGTGATATCCGCTTCATTCAATTGAACAGTTCCACTTTCTGCTTTGCGTAGCCCCGTCAACGCTTGTACTAGTTCGGATTGCCCATTGCCATCGATTCCTGCAATACCCACAATTTCTCCAGCATGCACATCTAAGTCAAGGCCTTTAACTGCCTCAACTCCGCGGTTTTCTTGTACGACTAGATCTTTTATTGATAAAACCTTTTGCTTAGGAGCCGCTTTTCCCTTATCTGTCTTAAATACAACAGAACGTCCCACCATCATATCTGC
>JAKDZT010000388.1 GCA_030462125.1 Tetragenococcus sp. | reverse complement strand
AGGAAAGAAGAAATTCCTGCAAACAAGACAGCAGCAACTAAATATTTATTTTCAAGGTGTAGGGTCAATTTCTTCATATTTAGGCATGGCATACATACTGGTCAAACTTTCAAAAGGCTGTACCAATGCTTTATTTTTTAATTTCGTAGGTACTTTATTCTCTTCAATTTGTTGATGTGTAGGTTCTTCTAAAGAAAAATAAAGCTCATTTTCTCCAAATACTTGAAAAAGTTCGTTCTGAATCTCAGGTAAATCTTCCGCTGCAATCCAACTTCGAATAACCACTACGTAACTCGAATGAACAAGATTTTCTTTGGCTTTTTCCCTTTGGATCTTCGTCAGTAAAATTTCCTCATTCAATTGTATGTAGGCCACTTGTTGTTTCAATTTCCCAATTTCTTTGGTCATCTTTTTTTGTTGTTGCCATAGCTGAGATTGTTCTTCTTTAGCTTCTGCTAACATTTTTTTAGGCGATTTTTCGTAAGGATTTTGTTCAAATAAAGCACCTAGTTCGGATAATTGGTTCTGAATCGTTTCTTGCTCAGCTTTTAAAAATAGGCCGCTGAAAAATACCTCATTTTTTTGACTATCATTAATTTCATAATGAATCTTTGCCTCTTTTAAATACGATTGAATATCTTCCCATTGGTCATTAGACGCTCGCGCTAAGAAATAAGAAACAAATTGCGAATCATCTGTCGGATCAACATCAAAATTACGCCACTGTGTTGCCCAATTTTCTGCCTGTTGCCAATAGTTTAAAGAAGACTCAACTTGTTCCCACCGCTCTTGTAACTTTTTAACTTGCGCTAAAAAATCTGTTAATTGGGGTTCATCATAGGAACTTTCTAAGTGTAGGATATCCATTTCTTCCCTTTTTAAAGTTCGAATCTTTTGCTTAGAGGAACCATGATTTCGAATAAAATTAAGGGCTTCTCTTACCTGTGTTAATTGCTCAGAAAATTTAAGTAAAGCAGCATCATCAAAAACTGGATTTTCTGGAAAATATTCTTGTAACCATTCCTCATTTTCTTGGGTATGAAGAATATCTTCCATTTCAACACTTTGCATGCCTTGCAGCATTTGTAAAATCGTGTCTTGCTTGTTTTTTTCAGCCAATATCGACAGTTTGCTTATCGGATTAACGGCCATTTGTTTGATTCACCCTTTCGATAATTTGCTCCACAACTTTCGTCCGGTTCTTTTGATAAGACTGTTGATAACTCTCATCTTCCGTGTTAACTTCTTGTTCTAAAGCAAATTGTTGTTGCTGAAGCTGTTCTTCGTTTTTTTCCTGAATATCAGTGAGTATATTATCTCTTTCTTCTTTCTTTTCGCGTTCAAGCTCTTTTAATTGCTCATTTTTTTCTTGTTCATATTCTTTCATGTCTGCCCACATCTGTTGTTCAGCCTGCTCATTTTTCGCTTCGGCTTGTTTGATTCGCTCCAAAGCTTCCTGCATATTCTCACCTCACTTTAAAGTGTAATCGCTTAAAATAAGTTAAATAAAAAAAGTTGAGACGGCATTCAAATAGTATTCTTCTCACCCCTTGAAGAACCCCACACTTGAAGCAATTTGCT
>JAKDZT010000387.1 GCA_030462125.1 Tetragenococcus sp. | reverse complement strand
CAAATTATTTAACATGTTTGATTTTTTTGAATCGAGATCTTTAGTAACTCATAGTGAAAAAAATCAGTTCTTGTATGACTATTATGATCATTTGTTGAACGAAAGCTTATGTATAGTACAGGATGAAAAAATTTCTCGGTATTTTTCTAAAACAACAGGTGAATATTTGCTTTATAAAAAAGGAAATTTTGAGACGGGAAATTATGTTCTAGATCGATTTGAAAATAATCAAAGAAAAGAAAGAGTCTATTATAGAAAGAATGTGCTAAAAAGAATCAAAGAATACGATTATAAAAACCGTTTAATTTCTGAGAGGTTTTTTGATGAATTGGGCTTTCCATTTTTAAGAAGAAATATCAACCGAGAGACAGGCAAAGTTGGGAAAATATATCTTTTGACCGATAACAAGCAATTTGAGAACAGTTCTGAATTGTGTTCTTACTTTTTAAGCGAATTAATAGAAGATCGTTCTGAAAATATCATCATATGTGATGGTCCAGGAAGTTTTCCTAAAATTTTGGCAGCGGGATTTACTTATGTAAAAAAATATGCATTTATTTATACAAATCATATTAATGTGAGAAATAAGGAAAAAAACAAAGAGACATATATTTTAAAAAATGGAGATCAATTAGATGGTGTTATTGTATTAACTGAGTCCCAGAAAAATGATATAATTAGAGACTATAATTTAAACAATGTTTCTGCTATTAGTAATTTTATTGAAATACCTGATGTAGTGAACAAACCTAACAACGATAGTAAAAAAATAGTAGGTATGGTTTCTAGGTTAGTTGAAAACAAGGGTTTTGTTTACCTCATTGAAGTAGCAAAAATTGTTACTAGTATTTATAGCAATGTGTCTTTCAATATTTATGGTGAAGGTGAATATCGCTCAAGGGTTGAAGAATTAATCCAAGAGAATGGTCTGGAAAATAACTTTAAATTGATGGGATATACTAATGACCCCAATAAAGCCATAAGTGAGTTTGATTGTGTGGTTTCTACTTCACAAATAGAAGGACAAGGTTTGAGCATCATTGAAGCAATGCTTCAACAAAAGCCCGTTGTAGTATTTAATGTAAGATATGGTCCTTCAGATTTTATTAAACACGAGCAAAACGGTATTTTAATTGAAAATAAAGATACAGAAAAAATGGCCAATGATATTATATATTTGTTAGAAAATGAAGAAACAGCTAAAAAAATGGGTAAACAAGCTAGAGAAGATATTATAAAACAATATCGGCCTGAGATGATAATGCAACAATGGGAAAAAGTACTTGATTTACAGTGAAATTAGTTTAAATAGATTGAATTGATTAGGAGGCAGTTTTGTGAACAATCCGCTTGTTTTAGCAAGCAAAGAAATATATCTTCGGCTTGTTCATTCGGTTAGTAAAAAAAGTAAAATAAAGAATAATAAAATCGTGTTTCTGCTGAGTTTTCCTTCTGCTAGTCAGTTAGCTTTACAAACGCTATTTGATAACTTTTCGGAAGAATTGGTGATTTGCTATACAAAAAGCAGTAAAGAACTAGCCTCTTATTATCAAAAAAATGGCTGTCTTACTTACAATATTGACGATTT
>JAKDZT010000099.1 GCA_030462125.1 Tetragenococcus sp. | reverse complement strand
AGTTGGAAGATAAAGTCTACCAAGAAGATAAAGCACGTAAAGCAGAAACCGAAGACATGCTGACGGTACAAGCCCTAAAAAGTCCGTATACCAAGCTGCTTATGGAACATTTCTTATTGTCTTATCTAGACTTGACGGATACTAAAATTCTTTCAGGCTTACAAGCACACGTGTACCCTCTCTATGACGAACTGAAAGACTTACGAGGTTTGAATGGGGTCAAAGACCACTTGTCTTATGTGAGAGCCAAGCGAGAAGACTACTCAAAGAAAAATATCACTAAGTATCTCAAAAAAGCAATCGAGCAATACCTACCCACGGTTAAAAGGCAGGACTTATGATGAGTGAAAAGTTAAAGACAATCAAAGAGCTTGCGGATGAAATAGGTGTTTCAAAGCAAGCTGTATGGCAAAAAATAAAAAAAGAATCGTCAATAGATTTACGTCAATTTACGTCAAAAAAAGGAAATACCGTTTACGTTGACGTTGATGGTCAAAAAGTTATTAAGAATGCTTTTTTTAACAAAACGTCAACTAAAAAACGTCAACAAAAAGTTTTTGTTGACGACAACGTGAATAATTCAGTTGATGGCAATCCAGAGGGAAATGAAGAGATTTTATTTTTAAGGAATCTAGTGTCCGAACTCCAATCAGAAAAAAAAGACCTTCATAAGCTATT
The DNA here is from genome assembly GCA_030462125.1 of Tetragenococcus sp. Taxonomy (GTDB): domain Bacteria; phylum Bacillota; class Bacilli; order Lactobacillales; family Enterococcaceae; genus Tetragenococcus. The sequence continues at coordinate 6,093 of JAKDZT010000099.1, read as the reverse complement.
AGACCAGCAACAACGTTTAGCCTTACAGGATAAAAAAGTACTAGAAGAGTATAAATCAGAAATCAATGAATTGAAAGCTCTTAAAATGCCTCAGGAGGATATGAAAGATGGCTCGTCGATAAGGGGTGAGGCGCAGGAAGAAATTGAACGACTGAAAGCTCAATTGAAGTTATCAGAAGAAGAACGAAACAAGGCAAAAGAAAAAGAGCCGGTAAAAACAGAATCTAAAAAATGGTGGCAACTATGGAAATGAGGGGGATCAAATGAGTCATTCGGAACAAATGATTGAAAACCAGTTCATACAAATCTTAAGTGAGAAAGAAAATCAGTGGACTTATCGTCCGGACTTGAAGTCGGAAGAAGCACTTTGGCAAAACTTTAGAAGCCATTTGAACCGAATAAATTTAGCAGTATTGGAAGAGCAACTATTAACGGACAAAGAATTTAAGCAAGTCAAAGTCGAGTTTTCACGTTTGACCGGAACGCCTTTTTTAGCTTCTCAATGGCTTAGAGGAGAAAACGGGGTGGCTCAAGTTTTATTAGAGCGAGAAGATGGGAAAAAAGTGACTTTAGAAGCCTTTAGAAATAAGGATATCTCAGGAGGAACTTCTTCTTATGAGGTGGTTCACCAAGTGGTCCCAGATTCCTCTAGAGTAGATCGTGGAGATGTGAGCTTGCTGATTAATGGGCTCCCAATCATTCATATTGAGCTCAAAAAAGAGTCCGCTAAAGATGGTTTCATGCAAGCTTATTATCAAATTCAGCGTTATGCAGAAGATGGATTTTTTAAAGGGATTTACGCAACTACTCAAATCATGGTGATTTCAAATAAAGTCGATACCCGATACTTTGCAAGACCTAGTGAAGATACCGCTGAAGCCTATGCTCGGATGAAGAAGTTTTTATTTAATTGGCGGACTGAAGACAATCAAACGGTTTCCGATTTGTTTGATTTTACTCGTACAGTTTTGCGGATACCCGATGCCCATGAATTGATTAGCCAATATACCATTCTCGTCGATGATCAAAAAAATCAAAAATTCCTCATGGCTTTAAGACCTTACCAAATTCATGCTATTCGTAAGATTCGTCAAAAAGCGGCACAGCATGAAGGAGGATTCATTTGGCATGCGACAGGTTCAGGAAAGACCATTACCAGTTTTGTCGCAACGAAATTATTAGCACAAAATGCGATCGGTGTCGATCGTACGGTCATGGTTGTTGATAGAACAGACTTAGATGCTCAAACGCAGGATGAGTTTACGAAGTTTGCCTCGGAATACCATACCGGACAAACGACCGGAAATTCGGTAGCCAATACTTTGATTGTTGGGATCAAAAATCAAAAACAGTTGGCTCGAAACCTCCTATCATCAAAAAATAATAATACGATTTTAGTGACCACGATTCAAAAACTCTCTGCGGCTATGCGAAGTGCCCAACAAGAGAGTGAAGAAAAAGGCTCGAATCAATTTGAGAAGCTACGGCAAGAACATATTGTTTTTATTGTTGATGAGGCTCATCGTGCGGTTAGTGATGAGGAAATGAAGCGGATTAAGAAAATATTACCCAATTCAACCTGGTTTGGATTAACGGGGACGCCTATTTTTGAAGCAAATAAAAAGCAAGAAAATGGAACCTTTGCCAGAACGACGAGCCAGCAATACGGGCCACTCCTTCACTCCTATACAACCAAAAATGCCATGGATGATGGGGCTGTGTTAGGCTTTCAAGTCGAGTATCATTCACTGATTTCAGAAGAGGATCAAGAGGTGATTGTCACCCAACTCAATAAAGGAAAGTTGCCAGACGATGCCCTCCAACAAGAAAAATTATTGCCTACGGAACTTTATGAAACAGATGAACATATTCGTACCATGTTACAAAAAATCTTTAATCGGAGAAGTGTGGTCAAAAAGTTCAAGGTAAAGAATGGTTTTCCTACGATGTCAGCCATTCTTACCACTCACTCGATTGCCCAAGCCAAACATATTTACCGGATTTTAAAGGAAATGAAAGATAATGGGACACTCTTGAATGGGCGACAATTTGATGAACGTCATCAACTGATTGATAAAGATTTCCCAAGAGTAGCTATTACCTTCTCAACCAATCCGGATCAATTAGAAAAAAATGAACAAGACGATGAATTAGTAGAGATCATGAAAGAGTATGCGAAACAGTTTGATGCCTCTCCTTATCAAGATGAGAAACTCTACAATCAAAATATTAATAAACGGTTGGCCCGTAAGGAAAAGCAATATCAATCGGAGGGTCAGTGGCTAGATTTTGTTATTGTTGTCGATCGTTTATTGACAGGCTTTGATTCTCCAACGATTCAAACCTTATATATTGATCGAGAAATGAACTATCAAAAGCTCCTTCAAGCGTTCTCAAGAACCAACCGTATTTATACAGGAAAAGATTCTGGGTTGATTGTCTCTTTTAGAAAGCCCTTCACCATGAAAGAAAATGTGAAAAACACATTTCGTCTATTCTCAAATGAAAAGCAAAACTTTGATCAACTGATTCCAAAAGAATATGAAGAAGTCAAAAAAGAATTTATCGAATGTTCAACACTTTATAAACAAAGCGAAGCTGACCTATGGGATAATCCCAATGATCTTAAAACGATGATTGCGCAAGTAAGTGCTTATCAAAAGCTAGAAAAGAGTTATAAAGCGCTCCGAAGCTATGATCAATACGAAGAGGACTTTGAAGCATTTTCAGAAGTAGTAGAGCAGTTGCCACAATATCAAGGAAAAACGGAAAATATTAAAACAAAGATTAAAGAAATGATCGAGGATGAGGGGAATCCTGAGGAAGACTTCGAGAAGCTTTTACAAGAGATTGCTTTTTCTTCGCAGCTCAATGCGACACATAAAGACGTCGTGGATAGTTTTTATATTAATCAACTTTTGAAAGCGATCCAATTAAACGAAGCAGGGGCCGTTGAAAAATTTGAAAAAGAAATCCAACAAAAGGATCCTCAAATCCAAAAGATGTATCACACCTTGAAAGATCAACTCGTCAATACTACTGAAGAGATCGATGTGGCTCAATTAAAAGAGACTTCAATACAAAATGAAATTCAAAGACAACTTCAAAAAGAAGCTGAAGAATTTGGATTATCCTTCGACTTTTTACAGTCTGCAATGAATGAATATCAAGGCGATAAGAAAACGATCCCTTATTTAACCCATTTACTGGATTCGATGACTCTTAGTAAAGAAGAGTTCGAAGCCAAAACGGGTGAAAAATACAGAAGAAGAACAAAAGTTTTAGAAGAACGACTACGACAAAACTTTGAACAAATTCAAAAATGGAAAGAAGAATTATAATGGCGACAGGTTTAAAACAACAACTATGGGCTTCTGCGGATATCTTACGTGGGAAGATGGATGCAAGTGAGTACAAAAACTACTTACTGGGATTAATTTTCTATAAGTACTTGTCTGATGCGCAGCTTAGAGAAGTTTATGAACAAGAAAATGGAAAAACAGATACCTTCCCAGAACGTTCCACTCAGTATGCAGGATTCATGGAGTGGTACGAAGAAGACAAAGACGATTTAATCGAAAATATCCAACCCAAACAAGGTTACTTTATCCAACCCGATCAATTGTTTTATCACTACCGCATCAAAGCTGATAACTATGAATTTAACTTGACCGACTTACAAGCAGGTTTTAATGAGTTGGAACGTCAAGGAGAAGAATTTAGTGGATTGTTTGCGGATATTGATTTAAACTCCACAAAATTAGGCTCAAATGCACAACAACGTAATGTGACGATTACTGAGGTTTTACGTGCCTTAGATGAGATTGACTTATTTGAACACAATGGCGATGTGATTGGGGACGCTTATGAGTATTTAATCGGGATGTTTGCGGAAGGTGCAGGTAAAAAAGCAGGAGAGTTTTATACCCCTCAAGCTGTTTCACGCATCATGTCAGAAATTACGTCGATCGGACAAGAATCTCGAGCGCCTTTTCATATTTACGATCCTGCGATGGGTTCGGGTTCTTTGATGCTTAATATCCGTCGCTATCTCCTCAATCCAAATCAAGTGCACTATCATGGCCAAGAGCTAAATACGACGACCTTTAACTTAGCACGTATGAACTTAATTCTTCATGGAGTAGATAAAGAACGCATGAACCTGAATAACGGAGATACTTTAGATGCCGATTGGCCCTCAGAAGAGCCTTATCAGTTTGATTCTGTGGTCATGAATCCTCCTTATTCTGCGAAATGGTCAGCGGCAGATAAGTTTCTCTCTGACCCTCGTTTTGAGCGTTTTGGAAAATTAGCGCCTAAATCTAAAGCGGACTTTGCCTTTCTCCTTCACGGTTTTTACCATTTGAAAGAATCAGGAACAATGGGGATTGTCCTGCCTCATGGCGTGCTCTTTAGAGGAGCCGCAGAAGGAACCATCCGTCAAGCCCTTTTAGAGATGGGAGCTATTGATTCGGTTATTGGCTTGCCGGCCAATATCTTTTTTGGAACCAGTATTCCGACAACGGTTATTATTTTGAAGAAAAACCGCTCTCGGCGTGACGTCTTGTTTATCGATGCTTCTCAAGATTTTGAAAAACAAAAAAATCAAAATGTCCTGTTGGATGAACATATTGATAAAATTGTTTCTACCTACAAAAAGCGAGAAGATATTGAAAGATATGCTCATGTTGCAAGTTTTGATGAGATCCAAGAAAATGACTTTAACTTAAATATCCCTCGTTATGTCGATACCTTTGAGGAAGAAGAACCGGTTGATTTGGTTGCAGTGAATACCAATCTCCTTAAGATCAATGAAGAATTAGTTCAACAAGATCAAACGCTCTTATCGTTGATTAACGATTTTTCAGAAAGTGAAGAGAATCAAGCCTTGATTGAATCGATGCGTCTTCTTTTGAGAGGCGGTCATGATGAGTAAAAAAAGTCCACAATTAAGGTTTGAAGGTTTTACGGATGATTGGGAAGAGCGTAAGGTTAAGGACATATTCAAGATCACGCGGGGGCAAGTTCTTGCTGCAACTGAAACTAGTGAGGAGAAATCAGATATATCACCATTTCCAGTTTATTCTTCTCAAACAAAAAATAATGGGTTAATGGGATATTATAAAGATTATTTGTTTGATACTGCAATTACATGGACCACTGATGGTGCCAATGCTGGAACCGTTAGTTACCGTTCAGGTAGGTTTTACTCAACAAATGTAAATGGTGTATTGATTTCAGACAAAGGATACACCAACAAAGCAATATCCGAAATTTTGAATTTGGAAGCTTGGAAATGGGTCTCTCATGTTGGAAATCCTAAACTTATGAATAATGTTATGGGAGATATTAGCATTATGATTCCTAGTTCATTTGAGGAGCAAGACAGACTTTCAAATTTTTTGAATCAATTAGATGACACTATCACTCTTCATCAACGTAAGTTGGATTTACTCAAGGAACAGAAAAAAGGCTACTTGCAAAAAATGTTCCCTAAAAATGGTGCCAAAGTTCCTGAATTGCGATTTGCGGGGTTTGCTGACGATTGGGAAGATCGTAAGTTGTCCAGTATTGCAGAACGTGTTACTAGAAAGAATAAAAATAATGAATCGACTCTTCCTCTTACTATATCAGCACAAGATGGTTTAGTGGATCAAAATGATTATTTTAATAAACAAGTTGCTAGCCGTGATGTTACAGGATATTTTTTAGTTAAAAATGGTGAATTTGCCTATAATAAAAGTTATTCAAATGGATATCCATGGGGAGCTATTAAACGTTTAGATAAGTATGAAATGGGTGTGCTATCAACCCTTTACATTGTATTTAAGCCAACTGCTATTAACTCACAGTTTCTAGTTTCCTATTATGAGACGACAAGGTGGTATAGGGAAGTTTCTAAAAATGCGGCGGAAGGGGCACGTAATCATGGTTTGTTAAATATCTCTCCTAATGATTTTTTTAATACGTTGTTAACTATCCCAAAATCAGCAGAAGAACAACAACAAATCGGATCGTTCTTTAAACAATTAGACGATACTATCGCTCTTCATCAACGTAAGTTAGATTTGTTGAAAGAACAGAAAAAAGGCT
>JAKDZT010000098.1 GCA_030462125.1 Tetragenococcus sp. | reverse complement strand
CCACTAAGAGGAATAATTCTTATTTGCGTCAAATTTTTCACCTCTTAATTATTTTGTATAAATTTTACTATCTAACGTTTTTTCGATTCTATTATTGAAAAAACAAACATTTATTTCCCTGAGCCAAAAACATCCTATAATAGTATAACACAAAATGGGCTGACAATACATTTTTACGAATGGTTAACACAAAAATTCCGCTTTTATTTAATTTTTTTATTACAAAAAAACTGATGGAGTTATTCCACCAGTTCTTTGACTTAGAAATTGAAAATAATAGGTTGTAAGGTATACACGACAAAAACAATGACAACGATGCTAAACATATTCATCCAAAAACCAGCTTTTATCATATCTTTAATTTGGATTTCACCAGAACCAAACACAGCAGCATTCGGCGGTGTTGAGATAGGTAACATAAAGGCACAACTAGAAGCAAGTGCCACAATCGCCATGATACCAAAAGGCTGAGCGCCTATTCCAGCGGCTAATCCTACACTAATCGGCATTAGCATATTAGAAACAGCCGTATTAGACATGATTTCAGTCATAAACAGGATAGTTACGGTCAAGATGACAACGATATAAAAATAATCAAAATGTTCAAGGTTTGTTAGTAATTCCCCAAACCAACCTGTTAGGCCTGAGTCTTCAAAAGCTGCGGCTAAAGAAAGTCCTCCACCAAAGAGTAATAATAACCCCCAGGAAAGGTTTTTCATATCTGGCCATTCTAAAATCCGACCGCCTTTGGAATTTGGTATTAAAAACATGGCACTGGCGCCAAAGATCGAAATTGTTGTATCGGATAAAGCCCAAGGCAATAAACCGCCAAAGATCCACATAAAACCTACCAAAAGGAAAATGACCAAAACACTTTTTTCTTCTCTGGTCATTTTTCCTAGTTCTTTTAACTGTTCTTGAGCAAATTGCGTGGAAATATTTTGGTCTTGCTCTACTTTGAACTGAATTTTTGTAATATAGAAATATAAAAAGACCATTAAAATAATGGTAACAATCGAACCAAATAAGAACCAATCCGAAAATGTGATCTCAACATCTAACATATTATTTGCCACAGCGACTAAAACCGCATTAGGTACAGAACCAATAATTGTAGCCAAACCACCAATGGAAGCCGCATAAGCTACAGTTAATAAAAGCCCTTTAGAAAAATTATTAAAAGAATCTTCATTTAATAATTGTTTCTCTTTAATTTCAGCAATCAAGGCCAAGGCAATAGGCAGCATCATTAAAGCTGTCGCAGCATTAGAAATCCACATTGACAAAAGAGCCGTCGCAACGCCTACAGCAAGAATAATACGTGAACTACTTTTCCCAATCAAGGAAATAATTAGCATGGCAATACGTTTATGTAGTCCCCACTTTTCAATCGCTAAAGCAATGGTAAAACCGCCCATATACATAAAAACGATCGGATCACCATAAGCCATCGCAGCCGTTGCTTCATCTGTCCCACCTGTAAGAGGCAGCAAGAAAATGGGGAGCAGAGAAGTGGCAGGAATGGGCATCGCTTCTGTTATCCACCAGGTCGCTACCCAGGCGGTAACAGCTAAAACAGCACGTGGGGCATCTGCCAACCCCGTCAGGCTTTCCATGAAATAAATCACAGAAAAAAATACGGGGCCTAAAACAAGCCCAACTTTTTGGTAGTTCATTTTTCTCAACCCCATTCTTAAATCTATTTTCTAAAATAATAACCGAAATCCTATTTTCGTGTTGATAGCATACCACATTCCATTTTAAAGAAATAGGTTTAAAATCTATGTTAGATAAAATCACATGAAAATTTTAGATTTTCTTAAATTTTTACTTTGTATTCTCTTTTATAAAAAGGGTAAAAAAACTCCATTCCATTAACAAAAACCTTTTATAGACGCGCTTCAATAACCTTTAAGTGTAAAAACTATGGAGGAAAAAGAAATAGCTACTCTTTTCATTAGGCTGTAATAGGCATTCATAACAGAAGCAATATGTTAAGAAATCGTTCATAACATATTTAGCGGAAAGAAAGAACTCTTATGTTGTAGAAAAAGAATATATGAGGTGCTGGTTAACTTTAGTATGATAAAGAAACAAATTTATTGAGGATCTCTAAAGGACGGACAATAATGTTAGAGAACGTTACTGAGTTAATGGAAAAATTTGTCATTCATGGGGAGTACTTCACAAATACAGTCCCTATCTTTTTGAAGATGGGGGCTGTAACCATAATTCATTCCTCATGTTTGCTCTTTTTTAACCTACCAAATAGTTTTAAGCAGTTGTATATTCTATTTTTTCTTGCTATAATGTAAACAGAAAAAGGAAAGCATGTATTTACATACTTTCCTTCATAGAGCCGTATAAGACGGTGGCGAATAATTTTCAAAAATAACCGTTATCCTGCCAAAGATAAGACGGTTATTTTTGCTGGTTTTTAATCAGCTCAACAACTAATGCGATCAGTGCTATGATAAACGCACCAAAAGTAAGCATTAGCTGTAAAGCATCCGAAATGGACACTTAAGCTACTCCTTTCATTAGGTTTAAGTTTTGCTATGGTTTTTAAACTTAACATATAGGAAAAAAGCCAGATAGCTTGTAACTCTATCTGGCTTTTTTAGGTTCTTATTTAATGAACCGCAACGTCTCAATCCTTAAAACCTTATTGGTAATTTTGCAATATTTGTCTCCATGCTTTTTGGGCGTCCGCATCATCTGAGACTTCGAAAGTATACTCTGGCTCGATCTCTTTTTCCTCACCCTCATCATCGTAAAGGCCAAAACCAGTTTGATAACTTCTGAGCTCATCTACGTTTCCTATCAGTTCGTAAACAACCCCGTTATCACCTAACAAATATTTATGCAGCGGATAATCTGGAGCGGCAACTCTACCAAATATTTATGGTTATAAGAGCTGATAAACTGGTTTTAAACTTACATTAAACAATCGCACACCTACTGTCGTCACTTTAGCACTTCACCAATGGCTAGCTCCCCCTACTAAATTACCATTTATCTTCACGCACTTTTTGAAAACTTTCTTCTATTATTTCCTCATCTTCAGGATTTTCCCTTTTCAATTTATCTGATTCCATAAGACCTGCAGACTCAGAAGATTGTACATGTACGTCTGGGTCATCAATGGAGTTAATATAGTCACTCTCTCTTGTCCATGCCTCGTTAATGGCGTCATAATACTCTTCTGCCTTTGCGTCATCTTCGGAATCGTCTTCTGAAGTTTCTTCCGTCGTTTCTTCTGTGTCGGATGGGTCTGTTTGCACATACTCTACCATGTTTGAACTATCTAGGTCCTCTTCCCCTGGGTTTTCGTCAAAATTTCTGGTTGCTAGAGTAATCGTGCCTTCATCATTATAGAAAAGATAATAAGTATCTCCTACGATTTGTAATGAATCCTCGTTTTCATCTTTGTCGACTTTTACCTCAGTATTCACTTTAATATCCCGTTCTTCCCCATTGTCTCCAGTAAGGGTGATTTTTTCGTTGGAACCGATGTAATAGAAACTGGATAAACCAAGTCTTCCCCTTCAGATGAGGTAATATAGATAGCTTTTTCAAAATCGTCCGAGTCTTTTGTATTTACGGAAATATCTGACGGTAAATTATCTTGGCTCGTTGTAAAATCACGTTGATAGGACTTCTTGTCATCCGGTACTGCTTCTTGAGTGAAATCATTCAAATTTACGGCATAAGGAAAGTTTTCCTTATCTTCTTCACTACTAGTTTCTTCTGTAGACTGAGTGGTCGTTTCACTGGTTTGTTCAGAACTAGAACTCTCCGAAGATTGAACAGATGTTTCACTGCTACTAGAAGTTTCAGATACAGAATTGGTCACGGTTTCATTTGTCGAACAAGCAGATAGTACCAATACACCAAATAACAACACATAAACTTTTTTCATCGTTTTCACACCCCTTGCACCAAGTATACCATAAAACAATATTTAGATAAGCTAATAAAAAACGCTGCTATAAAATTAAATTTACAGCAACGCATTAAGGTTTATGTTTACATCATTACTTTATTTTCATGCAATTATGCTTGCATTTATAACAAATAATCACTTGTTATTTTTATCAGCTCTTCAATCACTTGGCTGCCTTCTTCAACGGAGGCATTTTCATCAGATAAAGCTACCGCAAGATATTCGTTATCTCCCTGAGATACTTTCCCAATACTTGTAACAATCCATTCGCCACTTACGCCGTCAGTTAACCAACCATTTTTAAATGACACATCATCTGAACCTGCATAAACGCCCCAGCTTTGATCGGCGTCAATTTGCGTCATTAAGTCAATGATATCATCTTGCGATTCTTCTGAAATATAGTCGGAAGGTAGATACAATTCTTTCAACAATTTCATTTGATCTGGAGCTGTTGTCGTGCTATTTCCCCCAATTCTCTAGATTTACTGTCGTATCGTTCATATCTAATTCATCAAAGATCATTTGCAAAGACTCATAACCGCCTAATGATTCATTTAAAAGTGCGGAAGTTGCGTCGTTATCACTACTTAAAATCATAGAAGACATCCGTTCTGTCTCTTCTTCCGTTAGTTCTTCTTGGGCATTTTCTTTCTCGTGTAACAACAACATGGCTACTGATACTTTTACAATACTGGCGGTTTCATATACTCTGTCTTCTTCCTCGTTTGTGTACGTGTAGGTTTGTTCTGAATCCAGATCATAAACCATAAACTCTAAGGAATTCGGATATTCTTCCGCTAACTGGTCACCTTTTTGTTGCAATTCATCCTCAAGATTTTCTTCCTTTTTTGGAGGTTCATTTGCTGCTTCTGAACTGGTAGTAGTTGTACTCTCAGCAGTTTCCTCTTCATTTATCTCCATGGAATCTTCATACCAAAATCCTATCGCCAAAAGTAAAATAATTCCTAACAATACGGGTAAAACTTTTAAAAACTTATTCATATTTTTCTTCCCTCGCTCCATTCGTTTGTTTATTTCTAAGAAACTTTATGTTTTTCTTGTGTTTCATCAACAAAATAAACTTTATACCAGATAAGGAAAGAGTAAACTGTCCAAATTTTACGTTGTTCATCGATTTCTTGTTGGTAATTGCGATCCAATAAATCTAAAATTTTATCTTGGTCAAAAAATTCAGCTGCAAAATCTGTGGAAAAAACTTCACGGACTTGATGATAAAATTGTTCTTCACGTAACCAATCTTTGATAGGTACAGGGAACCCTAATTTTTTTCGATTGGCCCACTCTTCTGGTAAGTGACGATGGGCTGCTTTACGAAAAGCGTACTTACTATCTTTACTATTTAGTAAATACTTGGTTGGGATTTTTTCAGCTAATTCCATTAAACGAATATCAAGTAATGGCGTTCTTGCTTCTAAGGAGTTCGCCATGGTCATCTTATCTGCTTTTAATAAAATATCTTTAGGCATCCATTGATGCATATCTAGGTATTGCATTTTTTCAGATCTGGTAAATTAGGTACTTTTTGGTATTGTTTTTGTACAATGTCTTGGACAGACTCGCTTTGTTGATAAGCTGGTTGCAAGTAATCTGCGGCTTCATCTTCACCAAAAACAAACGCTTGTCCAATAAAGAAGTCTTCTGCCGGTGCGGTAGATTGGTACAAATGAAGTCTTCCGTGGAAGTTCCGAGCTTTTTTCAACTTACTTGCTAAACGATACCGTGGTTTTTTAGGTAATTTCTTTAGTCCCTGAGCAAAGACACGTACCATCTTCGAATTTGAGGAGAAACCATAGGATGTATAGCCAGCAAAAAGTTCGTCAGCTCCTTCACCCGAAAGAACGACTTTCACATGTTCTCGAGCCAACTTCGTTAAAAAATAAAGAGGAACACAAGAAGGATTAGAAGAGGGTTCATCCAAATGATATTGAATATTAGGAAACGCATCAAACGCTTCTTCAGATTCTATAACGCGCGAAAAATTAGGTAAATTTAAAATTTCAGCTAACTTTTTTGCTTCTGATGATTCATTATATCTATGTTCACCAAAGCCAATCGAAAACGTGTATTGAGGTTCAACCAGTGTAGTCACTAAACTAGAGTCTACGCCACTAGATAGGAAAGTGCCAACTTCAGCATCACTCACCGAATGAGTGTTTACTGATTCTTGAATCGTTTGGTCAATTAAATCAACCGCTTCTTTTTCTGTCATGTTTTCTTCTGCATATTCTGTATCCCAGTATTGAGTGAAGGTTACTCTTCCCCCTGCCTGCACATTTGTTACATAAAAATAATGCCCTTCTGGGACGCGATAAACGTCTTTAAAAAATGTTTCATCCGTAGCAGGGTATTGAAACGTCATGTAAGGTTTTAGTGCGCCTCGATTCATTCGTTTTTCAAAAGCTGGGTGTCCTAGAAAACTTTTAATTTCTGAACCAAACACAAATGTTTGATTTTTGTGATAGTAGTATAACGGTTTAATACCAAAATGATCCCGCGCACCAAATAGTTCTTGCTTTTCACAGTCCCAAATAACAAAAGCGAACATACCACGTAATTGCTTTACAATTTCTGGACCATATTCTTCATAACCGTGCAAAATGACTTCAGTATCCGTATTCGCCTTAAAAATATATCCTTTATCTTGAAGATTTTCTTGTAACTTCTGATAGTTATAGATTTCACCATCAAAAACAATTACTTTGGAACCACTTTCATTAAAAATCGGTTGGGTTTCGTCCTTAGAATCATCAATAATTAATTGACGAAAGCCTAGTGCCCCCCCCCCGTCTACAAACTTACCTGAATTATCAGGT
>JAKDZT010000386.1 GCA_030462125.1 Tetragenococcus sp. | reverse complement strand
AAAAACTATTTAGATACAATGGAGAAATTTCATTCTTATAGTGAACGAAATGTAAATTTAATCTATTCTCAAAATCCAAATGCTACTCACGTTGCGGGATTTAAACAATGGCAAAATGATTTTGAAAGACATGTAAATAAAGGAGCTAAATCTATACGGATTGCAGCTCCAATCATTAAAAAGCTAACTGATGAACAAAAAGAACGTTTCAACACAACAGAAGAAAAAGGGATTGTAGGTTATCGATATATTCCTGTATTTGATATAAGTCAAACCAGCGGAAAGGATATTCCTTCCACGCATGATTTTATAACTGAAAACTTAGCTGACCATGAAAATGTTGATAAATTATATAGTGAAATGAAAGATTATATCAATAAGAATACGTCTTTATCAGTACAAGAAGATAGCCTACAAAGACAAACGAAGGGATATTTTATACCAAAAACAAACGAAATTGTCATTAATAACCAAGAACCTGATAGTGCTTTAAAACTCAAAACTTTATATCACGAATACGCACATAGTCAATTACACGGATTAGAAGCAGAATTTGCTAACAGACCACAAGAGCATAAAGAAGCACAAGCAGAAGCCGTTGCATACGTAGCAATGAAAAATATTGGAGTAAACACAGACAATTATTCTTTAGGCTATGTCGCTACGTGGGCGAAAGATCAAAATGTTATACACCAAGCCTTATCAGAAATTAAAACAGTTAGTAATAATACTATAGAACTGACAGATGTTCTAACAAATAAATTAGGGTTACAAGAAGAACTAGGTCAAAAATTAGAAAACATGCCAACAAAGCAATTAAATAGTCAATATACGCATATCGAAAATGAAGTTGAAAAAAGAGAGAATGGTAAAACAAAATCTACACCTAATAATTCTGATACAACTTTAAAAAATTTAAAAAGTTCTCTTGATAAAATAGGGAATGAAATTCAAAAAAGAGTAGAAAAAGACCTTTCAAAATATGAAAAAAATAATCCTGAAATACGTCCAGAGGTAAAAAAAGAACAAGGACAGAAAATAAGCTAAATTAAAGGAAAATCGAAAGAATTCCGTGCAAATAGGAAGATTCTGAGCGCTTTAAATTTAGAAGTAAAGCCCATTGATCATTAAAAAAGCTTAGAATCTTCCTGAATTTATTGCGCCTATACTCCAACCAACCACCACCGTATAGGCGCAATAAAAACTACCAAATCAACCTAGTTGCAATGTAAAATAGTTGCAAATCACAATATTTTTTGATATTCTATATATAGAAAAAAGAGAGGTTGCGCTAACAACCCCTCCTAATAACAGCACCGTTTAAGACGGTGACCGACATTAATTATTAATTGAAAATAATCGTCAGCCGGCTAAAGCATGACGGTTATTTTTTTTTGCTGATTTTTATCAGCTCAACAACAAGTGCAATGAAGGTAACGATAAACGTACCGAAACCCAATGCCAGTTGTAAAGCGTCTGAAACAGACACCTAGGCTTTTCCTTTCTCAAGATTTGGAGTACGTTCATACGCACCACCTCACTTTCGATAAAATGTTGTTTCACCTCCACTAATTGCCGCACGATTTGATATCGTGT
>JAKDZT010000385.1 GCA_030462125.1 Tetragenococcus sp. | reverse complement strand
CGCTACCATCTTTGGTTACCCAATTACGAAACTGCGAATCACTACGAATAAAACGCCCCCCTGTACTTTCGGTATCATACCATTGGTCATACCACTTGCCGTCTACTAATAATCCCATAATAATCTCCTTTCCTCTCTTTTCTTTTATTATAGCGATTTCCTTGGTCAAATCCCAAAAAATCGTCTTATTTTTATTAGAATTGAAAAAAGTTTATAAAAAGAAACTGACATTTTTTGCGTACTAGTAAATAAAGCCCTGTTAGGAGAGGATATTATGCGCAAAAAGAGTCATAAACTACAATGGTTGGAAGAAGTGAATCATCGAGGTGAATTAACAAAAGAAGAAGCAAATGTTTATCACCGATCGAAACTTGGCCACAAGGGGGAAACGGGTTTTGATAAATTATGTTCTTACTTTTTAGACAAACCTTTTTCCATTATTGATGATATAACATTAAGTTACCAAGAAAATATTTTGCAAATGGACAAAATAATCGTCAACGATCACACGATTATCCTTATTGATATTAAAAATTATCATGGTCAATACACTTACGTTAACAACGCATGGTATACACAAAAACTTTTACCTCATGATATTTATGAACAGCTGCGTCGCGCTAAGAGAATCACCAAACGATTGTTGGATGACTTTCATATTAATATGAAAGTTGAAGGTGTCTTGATATTTATGAATCCCCAGTCAGAAATTACGATCAAAGACGAAGTAACTGAAACAACATTAACCTACGAAAAAATTCCCCTATGGTTAATGAATTTAAATGAGAATTACCGAAAATGTCCAGCAAACGGTTGGCACACTGTGATACAAAATCATACCATCCCTTCCTATCGGACTGATTACATCTGTTCAGAAAAAAGACTAGCACAATTAAAAAAAGGCACTCGATGTCAAAACTGCGGCAGTTTTCATATGATACAAAAACGTTATACCTTAAGTTGCGCTTCTTGCAGCTTTATTGAACCAAAAGAAACAGCCTATGCTCGAACAATTTGTGAATATGGCACAATTATGCATAATCGTTCACTCAAAAGATCAGACATACTAGCATTTGTGGGTGATGACTATAAAGAAAAATATATTAAAAATATATTGAATAAACATTTCGAACCAGAAAAAAATTTTGGTAAAAGACATATACGTTATGTCAATAAAGGCTGTCAATTTCCTTATTGGTTTGAAAATAAATCAGACTACTTCGAAAAACTTGAACAAAGAAAGTATTGGAAGTAATGATGATAAAACTATACTAATCTCTTCCGGTGGTAAAAGCATCGGAAGAGTTACTTTTTTACTTGGTATAATTTAGGATCAGCAATTTTTTAATTTTTAGATTTAATTTAAGGTCAATGACTTGGCTTTTGGCCTTTTTTCAGGCTAACTTTGGGCCAATAAAGTAATTACAGGCCCTTCCTTAAGCCAGCTTTGGGCCAAATACTTAACTTACGGCCCTTCCCTACCTTAAGTTTGGGCCATTTGCTTTACCATTGTCCTAAACTTAGTACTACTTTGGGCCAACTGCTTTGCCTTTGGCCTTTATTTCAACTGACTTTAGGCCAATAAACTAGTTTATA
>JAKDZT010000384.1 GCA_030462125.1 Tetragenococcus sp. | reverse complement strand
TTGAAAAGATACTAGCCCAAAGATAACTGACACTTATTAGAGTATTCATAGAAAATAATGCTAAAGTTGTTTTATTTTGTTTCATTAAATCACCTCTAAATAAATTTATCATAAAACGGATATTATATCTGTTTTATGATAAATTTTATTTTTATATTAAGTACCATTAATAGAGTAAATTGCTTTTGCTCGCGTTAAAGTTAAACGAACACCACCATAAGTTCTACCCCGTCTAAGCATATTATACATAACGTTAGCACCCTCTGAAAATGGCAATGATTCTACTGCTACACCTGCAAAAAATCCAGCAATAGGACTTAAAGGCAAACCTATTAGAAAGGCAAATACCGTCAGATCACTTCCAGTTTTTCCCAATACACTTTGGATACTTTGCATACCTGACCTATTAGTAGCAAATAAATTAATTCCTCCACGAACAAATTTGACACTAAATCTTCTGCTGGATCTAGATGCAGCACTAAAAGTTGAAATATCACTTGTCTCATTTAATACAGTAAATTCAGCACCGTCATATTTTTCAATCAAAGACAAAACATCTTCTTCAGCAAGTTCATCAATTTCTTCCAGTTTTTCAAACTCTTTTTCAAATTCTTGATAGATGCTGTTCTTCTCAATAATTTCTACTTTTTCATTTTGACTAATTTTTCTTTTTTCTACTTCGCTCATATTTTGTGCATTTGCTATAGACGGAGTAAAAACAGGACTTAATAGTAAAATAACAGCAGCAATAATAAATTTTTTCATTTTGCTTCCCTCCAAATGTTAGTGGTGTATTTTATAAAAAGTGTTCAATCTGATGAACAAGCATCTGAGATTGTGTTCCAATAATAACTAGAGCACTTAAACCGACAGCTATTAACTTATAAAAATACTGTTTGATTTTTATAGTATCCCCCCTTTATTCTTCTTGTTAAATTTTCATGTAAAGGTTATCATAGATTTTAATAAAAAAATGAAAATTGTCTTAAATGACAATTTTCATTTTAGGAGATGATTAGATGGACGATTTAGGATCATTATTTCGAATCCTTCGAAAAGAAAGAGGATTTACGCTTAAAAGCTTGGCAGAAGGAATCGTTTCTTTTTCATATCTGAGTAAATTTGAAAAAGGAAAAACACAAATTTCTTTGAATAACTTTATTCAATTACTCCAACGCATGAACTTAACAGTCGATGAAGTCTTGTATTCTAATCAGATAAAAACGAATCAGTATAGAGAGTTTTTCCAAAAGATCGCTGTTGCTCACGTTCAGCAGGATCTAGCAAAATTAAAGAGTTACTTAGAGATTGAAAAAACTCTTTATCAAGAAAACAAGATAAAATTCCATGAGTATAATGCCACTATGATTGGTGCAGTAATCAAAGATTTCGACTCCGATTTTTTTATTTCAGAAGAGCAGATTCACGCACTAGTTGATTATATTTTAGCGTGTTCATTCTGGACAACGTATGAGATTAGTCTATTTGGAAATTCACTGTCACTTTTTTCAGAAAACTTATTAGTTATTCTTTTAAAAGAAATCAAAAAAAGGATTCAGGAATATCAAATTATGCATAAAGACTTACGAGATTTAATACG
>JAKDZT010000383.1 GCA_030462125.1 Tetragenococcus sp. | reverse complement strand
ATTTTACGTAATCAAAATATTGACGATGTAGGTGTACAGCAAATTTCAGGAAATTTGACTGATAACTATAATGCGGGCAATAAGACGCTAAGTTTATCACAAGCAACTGCCCAATCGACTTCTGTAGCCGCTATCGGTGTGGCTGCCCATGAATGTGGTCACGCAGTGCAGGATGCACAAAGTTATTTTCCTTTGCGTTTACGCAGCGCGATTGTTCCTATTGCCAACTTTGGTACGAATTTATCCATCCCTTTATTGATTGTCGGTCTTTTAATCAGTGGTTCAAGTGGCCAATTTATCATTAATGTTGGTTTATTAGCCTTTTCTTTAGCTTTTATTTTCCAAATAGTGACCTTGCCGGTAGAATTTAATGCCTCCAGACGGGCGCTGCAAATTTTATCAGACGGTGGTTTACTAACGGAAGAAGAAGTTCCACAGGCCCGCAAAGTACTGACAGCTGCTGCTTTAACCTATGTTGCAGCTGCAATCAGTGTATTACTACAATTACTACGACTAGTTTTGATATTTGGACGTAGACGTTAGGAAAATTTGTCATAAAAGTGTTTTTCTTTGTTTTATCGTGTTATCATAGGTTGTGAGGTTATTAAAAAAGGAGATGACGAATATGAAATTAACGACTAAAGTAACATTAGGTTTGAGTGTAGCAGCTGCGGCTGGGATCGCCTCAACAGTATTTGTTTCAGATAAAGTAATTACTAAGGTTCGCCATATCACGAATCGTAAAAAAGCTGAACGCTTTGTAGAAGACAAATTCAAAGGGAATGAAACTTTATTGAACTTTGTTGATAATTTAGACGATAAGGATATTGAATCATTTATGAAAGTAGCACAAAAAGTCAGTGATAAGCGTGATAAAGTTGCAGCTTATGGCGACAATGTTAAAAACGCTACTGAAAGCGTAAAAGGAAAAATCGTTGATTTAATGGATCACGATTGTTAGTAAAAAATTTCTGAGTAAATAAATTATTTACTCAGTTTTTTTATTTTAAGCGAGGGGAAATAGGTGAAAAAATCTTCATTAACATCAGAAGAAAAGCAATTTTTCATGGATGAGGCCATTAAAGAAGCACATAAAGCTTTAGAATTTGCTGAAGTTCCGATTGGTGCGGTGGTGGTGTTAAATAAGCAAATTATTGGCCGTGGTTATAATTTACGAGAAACGACACAAGATGCATTAAGACATGCTGAAATGACAGCTATTGAAGAAGCTTGTAATAATATAGGTAGTTGGCGGCTAGAAGATGCCCAATTGTTTGCTACTTTGGAGCCATGTCCTATGTGTAGTGGAGCGATTCTTCAATCAAGAATTGAAGAAGTGTATTTTGGTGCTTTCGACCCTAAAGCTGGAGCTTGTGGTAGTTTAATTAATTTATTAGAAGATACCCGCTTTAATCATTGGTGCTACGTCGAGTCAGACGTTTTAGCTAAAACATGTGCCGCTCTATTAAGCGATTTTTTTAAAAAAATACGGGCAGAAAAAAAGCAGAAGAAGAAAGAAATCTCTGAAAAGGACTAGTAATATAAAAAAAAATACGATATAATGTTAGTGCCGAAAGGCTAGGACAATGGGAACGTTGTG
>JAKDZT010000097.1 GCA_030462125.1 Tetragenococcus sp. | reverse complement strand
AAAGATCCTGCCAAGGTTTAAACGGACCTTGGAAAAATTTAGAAATCATTCAGGTCTAATTGTGTAGTAGATTTTGTATACTTTTTAAAAACAGTGAAAAAGTTGCGAAAGCGCAAAAGCAGTAACACAGCTACAAGGAAAATCAAAGAAATCAGCCAAAGTGTACTACTATCTCCACTTTTTAGCGAAGAGTAAACTGTTAAACCCAAAAGCGGGAACACTTCCCCTAACACCGCAAAAAGTAAAAGAGTTTGTCCATAAGCTTGTCCTAACACTTCATTTTCTTTCAACACTGAGATAACAATCCCTAGCGCAACAGTACCAAATAAGATGGCAGCTAGCTGTATATCTGAAAAGAAGCCAAAAAGATTAAACAGTACTGCGAGCACCACTGAACACACAATCGTTGCGCCGTAAGCTAAACTAGCTACTTTAAGTGGCGTCTCTTTACTAGCATTTTCAGCCTGCCTAGCTGCTAAAGGAGTCGAAGTATCTGGTTTTTTAAATAAGGAGAAATCAATTTCCATCCCACTTAAAAAGAGTAATAAAACGACCCCTAAAGTTGAAATAGTGGACAATTCAGCAGTTGTCTCAATGATGTTAAATCCACTTTTTCCTAATAAAATTCCTACAAAAATTTCAGCAACAGTCGTAGGGATAAATGTTAATTGAAAGCGTGCCAACAACATAGGTGTTAAAAAGGCCGCAAAAGTTACAATTACAAGAGAAAGATTCATAAATTCGCCTCCTTATTCAAATATCTTTCAGGTATGACTCGGTTCATGGCTTTTTTTCAGGAAGTTATTTTAACAGCTTTTATACTATTTTCAAAACGTTATTTATTAAGACAGCGCATTCATTAGGTTTTAGTTAAAATGTCTTTGAAAGACTGGTCATCGATTACTCGTTTAATTGTCGAATGACTAGTGTTTTCTCTTTTCACTGTTCGTTCAGCTAGTATTTTCCTACAAAAAAGCAAAAGTAGGTATAATTACACCACTTTTGCTTTTTTGTATTCATAAGAAATTTTAAACTTGGATGGGAAACTTCCCAAAATTTTGTTCAGCGATCTGAGAACTTGCTAGCTGGTAAATATTATCACTCTGAACGGCAAGCGTCATAAGTTGTTCTTGGGCTTGTCCAATTTTGGAGATAACAGGCCAGTTGATTGTTTTTTTCTCTTGTTGTAAATATTGCCGCCCCTTTTGGGTAAAGCCTAAAATATGCAAGTAATTGTGCTGCCAAGCGTTTTTAACATCCTTATCTTTTAGATTTAATAAGACGTAGCAAAGCAATCGCTGAATCCTGGTGCGCGTGTATCTTTTAGACTTTACCTCTTCTACATATTCGTCAAAGTTCGCAGCGTCTTTAATCTTATTTTTTAAACGGTATTCCAAACCTTCGACCATTTGATAAATTTCCCGCAATTCAGCTGGAGAACTTGCTAAGACTTTATACTTTAAAAGAGGCCAATAATCTTTCCAACTTACTTGATAAAAAGCGAGATCTTCTGCCGTTTTAGTTGGCACCACTTCTTCGATCGTTTTACCAGCAAAAATCCCTTGTCGGATAGCGGTAGCACTTGCAATTTCTTCGGTTAATTCCGTCGAATGATGGCTGGATTTTAAACGTTTCACCGGGTAAATGGCCATCGGATGTTCAAAACGGGCATTTTCTTTAGCATAAGTTAAGCCTAGAATATGGTTAGGCTGTTCTTTTTGTAAAGAAAAAGAAGGGTATTCTTTGTTTAATACAGCTGCCATTTTTTGCGCATATGATAAGCCTGGCTTATCATATACTTGATACGCTGCATCGAGTTCCTCTTGATGAGAAGCTATAAAGCGACCAAAAGCCGAGTAGTCAAAGTCTTCTGTACTATCGGTGCCAAACGAAAGGTTCGCACAATGTAAGGCGTGTAAAGCCTTGATTCCGCCTTTAGCAAAATAATCAGCGGATTGCAGCGACCATTGAACAGGAAGCTCAACAACTAAATCAGCACCTTGTTCCAGAGCTTCTGCAGCGCGCTGCCATTTATCAATAATCGCTGGTTCGCCTCGCTGTAAAAAATTACCACTCATCGCAACTATCATCACATCGGCTTGTGTTTGCTCTCTGGCTTTTTGTAACTGGTATTTATGCCCGTTATGAAACGGATTATATTCGGCAATAATTCCGCAAGAGTTCATTGCTACCCGCCCTTCTTATTATGTAGTAATAAAATCCCACGAAATAGATTTCATGGGATTATCGTTTATTTATGACAAACAAAAAACCAGCGTTGACTTGTTTCGGTCGGTTCACTATCTCGAAAGTCAGCGTATAGTTCCACCTGGCTAAAGCCCGCTTTTTCCAATAATGACTGATAAGTGGCTAAAGGATAAGTACGCTCCAAGTGTAATTCATCTTCACGTGTAAAAGTATCCTCTTCGTCTTTAATGAAAAAGATCAAAAAATGCTCGATACTATGCGGGGCTTCTCCTGGATAACTTTCCCACAAAAAAGCAAAATCTTCAGCTTGATAGTGATAGTCATAATCCGGAAAAACTTTATCCATTTGATAAAGGGAATGAACATCAAATAAGAAAACACCATCTTTTTTTAACACTTGGTAAACTTCATTAAAAGCCGTCTGTACTTCTTCTTCATTGGCTAAATAGCAAATAGAATCTGAATAACAGGTCACAACTTCAAAGCTTCCTATATCAGACAGATCTAACATATCCCCTTGCACAAATTGTACGTCCACTTGTTCGCTTTGCGCTTGTTGATTGGCTACAGTCAACATATCTTCTGATAAGTCTAAAGCCGTGACATCATAGCCTTTTTTCGCAAAACGTAACGCTAATTCGCCAGTACCACAAGCTAATTCTAAAAGTTGTTTTTCTTTTTTTAAATGTCTGAAAGTAAATGCTAGCCATTCATCATATAACTGCTCATCCATGACTTGATCATAAATCAGAGCAAAAGTCTCAAAAGCGCTCATTATTGTTCCGTCCAAGCCGAAAGATCAACTAAAGGAGCGTCTGCCCAAAGTTTTTCAAGTTGATAAAAATCACGTTCTTCTTCATTAAATACATGAACGATAACTTCGCCTAAATCAATCAAAATCCATTTAGCGCTATCTTTTCCTTCGATACTTTTTATTTCAACCTGAGCTTTTTGTTCTTCTTCAATAATATTATCTACGATGGTTTGAATTTGTCGACCATTTTTGCCGGAACAAATAACAAAATAATCGGCCAGTAAAGACACTTCACGCATGTCTAAAGCCACTATATCTTGCGCGTTTTTTGCACTAGCTGTTTGAACAGCGATCTGTAAAATTTGTTGACTATCTATTTTCTCTCACCTCTTATTATTTCTCATGCGTGACTTTTTTAGCCACCCAGCGATTGTATGTTTCAATTGTTTTGGGATAAACCGGTGCATTGATATCAATCAAATGAGCTAATGTGTGTTTCGTTTCGTATGCCACAGCTTCATCCAAATCTTCTTGAGCGATAGCACGCGCTTTTTCCACTCCCGGGATGTCTCTTCCAGGTTCAATATAATCAGCGACATAGATAATTTTATCTAATAGAGTCATCTGTGCAGCGCCGGTGGTATGTAAGCGAATCGCTTGTAAGATGGATTCATCGGTAATTCCTAATTCTTTTTCAACGAGTTTAGCGCCTAGCAAACCATGCCAAATCGCGTTATTCCAATTCAGTAAATCCAAATCATAGCCGTAATCAAGGATGACTTGTTTGAATTCATCATCCGAACGTTCTTTCGCATAATCATGGGTTAAAGCAGCAATACTGGCTTTTTCTTTTGAACCGCCATACTTTTCCGCTAAAGATAGTGCCGCTTTTTCTACACCTAATACATGATTAAAGCGTTTCTCACTCATAGCTGCTTGAATTTTTTCCAGCAAGGTTTTTCTCGTATCTTCATTATACTCCATTCAGATACAACCCCTTTTCTTGAATATAGTGTAACACATTTTTGGGTAGAAGATAGTTGACTGAACAACCTTGCGCGATTTTTTTACGCAAATCAGTCGAACTAACATTCATATCCGGAACATCAAGCCAAATGATCGGATAAGTTGTCTGTCTCGGATAATTCGGACGCTTAACCCCGACAAAGTGAACCATCTGCAACAGCTCATCAATTTTATGCCAATTGGGTAAATCAGCCACCATATCGCCGCCCAGGATAAAATAAAAATCAGTCTCCGGGTATTTTTCCGTTAAGATTTTCATAGTGTCATAAGTATAGCTTTTCCCTTCGCGTTCAAGCTCACTTTTTTCAATGGCAAGTAAAGGATTGTCTGCCGTTGCTAATTCCAGCATTTTTACCCGGTGACTAGCAGCAATAGTTTCTTTATGATCCACATGTGGTGGCTCATTTGAAGGCATTAAATAAACCTTTTCCAAACCTAATGAGGTCCCCACTTGATCCGCCATAATTAAATGGGCTATATGAACGGGGTTAAACGTACCACCTAAAATCCCCACTTGTTTCTTCTTTGAGCTGCTTTGACTTTCAACTTCCACAAATGTTTCTACATTATTCATTACTTGCTGTTTCAACTTCCCATACGCCTCCAGTAATTACACTTTTTTCACAGCAATCGAAATATCTTGGTTCTTTTCTTTGCTCGAAGGCTTAAAAACCACGAGTACTCGTCCGATAATTTGCACGACTCGACAATCTAATTTTTGCTCTAAAATCGTTGCTACATCGCGCGCATCCTCATCCGTATTTTGTAGTAAACTTACTTTAATAAGCTCTCTTTTTTCTAAAGCTTCCCCAATTTGGGTAACCATCTGCTCATTTAGCCCCCCTTTTCCGATTTGAAAAATGGGGTGTAGATGATGCGCTTGGCTTTTTAAAAAGCTCTTTTGTTTCCCTCTTAATTCCATAATATCCTCCTAGATTAGTGCCTTGCGTGTAATAACATCAACGCCTTTAGGTGCCCAACCGCTGACAACTGCAGGGTCTTTCACTGTAATCCAACCTAAACCGGCAAACACAATATCCGTTTTTTCTTTAATCGAAAACTCAAAACGCGCTAATTCAGGAAAAGCGTCCTTTTCATCTTCTCGCGGAGGTTGCAATAATTCACCCACATGATTGTCATAAAATGAATCGGCCTTTTCTAATTTTGTTCGATGAATCATCAAATCATTAGCTACATAAACTGTAAAGGAACTTTTCTCTCCTTGAATAAAATCAAAACGCGCTAATCCACCTAAAAACAATGTTTGTCCAGGATTTAACTGATAGGTTTTAGGTTTAATTTCTTTTTGTGGGGCAATAATTTTTAAATCTTTCGATCCTAAATAATGCGCCATTTGATGACGGTGGACAATACCAGGCGTGTCAATTAGTGCATGTCCATCATCTAAAGGAACCTCGATCTTATCCAAAGTCGTCCCAGGAAACTTGGAAGTAGTAATTAAATCTTTAACATCCGCTGTTTTTTGAATAATTTGATTGATTAACGTTGATTTGCCAACATTAGTTACTCCTACAATATACACGTCTCTTCCATTGCGATATTTCTCAATCTTGGCTAATAAAGTATCCAATGCATCATCTTTTTGGGCACTCGTTAGTAACACATCAACCGGACGCAAGCCTTCTTGATGCGCTTGTTCTTTCATCCATTGTTTTAATTTCGTTTTTTTCAAAGACTTAGGCAAGACATCCACTTTATTACCTACTAATAATACCGGGTTATCACCAACAAAGCGATGTAAGCCAGGGACCAGTGAACCGTTAAAATCAAAGATATCAACGACGTTCACAATTAGAGCGTCTTTTTGCCCAATTTCATTCAGTAATCGTAAAAAGTCATCATCTGTCAATGAAACATCTTGAATTTCGTTATAATGACGCAATCGAAAACAACGTTGACAATAAACTTCGCCTGTTTCTAATCCTTTTTCCAAAACCTTTGGGGATGTATAACCGATTTTATTTTTATCTTCTGTCTGAATAACGACTCCGCAACCCACACATCGGAGTTCTTCTGTCATTTTATTTCACCTTGCCATTTCATGTCAGAGTATTTTCTTTGTAGATATTTCATAATTCGACGTTCAAAAAAACGATTGAACCGCGTTTTCCAGCCGTCTGTATCAACTACTGGCTGAACTAAAATACTTTCTACACCAGCGCTGTTAGCTGCTTTGATATCTGTCATCAACTGATCGCCGACCATCACGACTTCCCTTTTATTTACATTTAATTGTTTACAAGCTTTATTAATGCCAAAAGAAAAAGGTTTTAATGCTCGAGCAATATAAGACAACCCTAGTTTGTCGGTTACTCGAGAAATCCGTTCTGCACTATTATTTGATACCACTATAACAGGGATACGTGCTTGTCTCATTTTTTCCAACCATACTTGCAATTCATTTGTTCCATCAGGGTGGTCCCAAGCAATTAAAGTATTATCAAGGTCGGTTAAAACAACCTTTATACCCACAGCTTTTAATTGTTCAGGGGTGATCTTATAGATCGACTCTACCATCCAAGTCGGCTTGTAATTTGAAAACATTTATCTTTTTTCTCCTCAAATTGAGCGTCCTCATGATTAAACTCACGAGCGTCTCTGTTTCACTGCTAAAAAATAGCTTTGTAGTTCTTCACAAGAGTTGATTATACAATAAATTTCCCTAAAGGAAAAGTTTTCGCCATTGCTTATTTTAAATTCGTTTTGCCCGAAAAAATTTATGATTTAAGTTTTCAAGGCATAGAAAAAGAAACCTCTCCGTATGGCTCAATAAGGTTGTCCTTTATGACACGAGCTCCAGGAGAGATTCCTCCTAT
>JAKDZT010000382.1 GCA_030462125.1 Tetragenococcus sp. | reverse complement strand
CCAGCAGAAGCTTTTGAAAATACAAAGCAAAAACTAGTAGGTTTTAAAGCAGGACTTGGTACAGCTATGTTTTTTAATGACACTGACATCACCAAACAATTACAAGAACAATTTGCCTTATATGCGGATAATTTTCCTACGTGGGCCGAACAATCAAACGGTATTGCTACAGCGAATACTTGGACAGCTTTAACAGAAGTTGGTATGGGGGCCAATTTACAACATTATAATCCAGTCATTGATGAAGCGGTAAGCAGCCAATGGGATATCCCAACAAACTGGCGTTTACGCTCGCAACTTGTTTTTGGCTCACCCGAAAAACAGGCTGGTGATAAAGACTTTATAGCAGATGATGAACGCTTTAAAGTATTCAAACAATAGAAAATAATAAATAGTACAGCTTGCGTCACATCAGAGAACAAGCTGTACTATTTATTATTTGGTTCCATTACAACATCAATAGGTGTTCCTTCTTTTAAATGTTTTGACAAAAATTTAACTAGTTCATCCATAGGTGTACTAAATTTCATTAAAGGACCACGTAAACCAAATTTAAAGAAATTCATCTTGACCTCATTTTTCTTTTCATCCCGGAATAAAACAACTCGATCCACTTCATCAAATTTGATTCCACGATTATCTAAAGGATGGATAACAAATCGATCGCTAGCAATTCCTCTGCCATTAACAGCATAACTAATAATTGCTAAACTAACTGCAACTCCTCTTACTATTTCATCCAAAGTTCCTGTGGTTATAAATAAACTACCTGCAAAAATGCCAAGTAATATTGGAAGAAAAATTGAAAAAAGCGATTGATGTTTTGCAGTAAAAATCAATTCTTTTTTTACTAAAAATAAAAATAGATATAAAACAATTGTAAACGCAACAAACAATAAGGTAAATACTGTCAAAGTAAACACCACCCTTCTAACTCCTTCTATTTTATCAGAAGATAGAATAATCTACAAAGAGAAACTACCAATTCAAATTTCTGAAAGCAAACTAAAACCTCTGAACTTTTCCTAACAGATAGTCCAGAGGGTTTAGTTTTTTTGCAAATTTAGTGGTCCAAAGAATTGACAATATAAAATATTCCGATCAATATAAAGTATAAACCAACTAAAAATGAGATAGTAAGTGCCGAAACGATTGGGTCGAAAAATAACATCAGACCCACTATAATTCCAATAATGTTTATAAATAGCGTTAGCCAGTAGTGTCCATTACCAAATGTCCGAGCGTGATCTAAGAAGAATAAGTTTCTAACTGAATCCGCGATAAACCAAACAGCAAAGACATAGGATAGTGCAATAACACCTGCGCTAAGGTTAAATAATAAAATAATTCCCAGGATCAATTCGATAATACCTAGTATTAAAAAGGCGGTTGCGCGAAATCCAGTCATATTCTTGATCTGATTACGAACTACAATACTAAAAATGCCATTGATAATCGCAAGAATAGCAAAGAAGATGACAATAGCAGACAAACTTCCAGCTGGATTGTTAAATGCTAATAGCGCGATTAAAAGAAACAGTATCCCTAAAATTAGACCGCCCCAATTAACAGATTTTCGTTCATTCATTTTTTCACCTCCTCT
>JAKDZT010000013.1 GCA_030462125.1 Tetragenococcus sp. | reverse complement strand
AAACGTCTAATGCCTCAAATAATTCTCATCATTGTGTTTTTCGTTGTTTATTTACAGAATAATCTAACCCTTTTGACAAAAGAAGTCAACCTTTTTTCTAAAAATTTCCAAAATTTAGACAATAACAATTCCGAAGCATTATTTACAATAACTAAATTGAGCTTTGCGGGGCGTAAAACCATTTGTTAGTTCATTATTTAAAAACAAAAACTCACCTAGTAGGAACTAGATGAGCGTTAATACTTCCATTCTGTTTCATTTTAAATGACAGCTTTTATTCTAACAAAACTTTAGAACTAGCTATAAAGCGCTTTTTGACATTTTTGATAAAAGTCTGTTCCATAATTATGAATAATCAGCTGTTGCCAATCAAAATTGGTTTGCTCTTTTTGTAGGACTGGCTGTACCCATTGGTTGGTCGGTAAAAGTTTCAACAAATGATGTCTAGCAAATTGAGAAAACAATAAGTTTCTACCATATAATTGCGCCAATTGCGCTTGAAAACAAGAAAGGTGGATCGGCAAGAGAAAAGAATTTACATTATTACGATTGGTTAAAAATAGCTCAGCTTCCATGAAGTCCGTTTGCAAATCCAAGGGTCTTTTTTTAAAGGCAGCAAAAATTTCTTCCGGCAAACGGACGGCCCATACTAATCCCTTTTGTTGGCACTGATCTAATAAAGATAAAACCGCTATATCATTTTTTGACATTTGGTACCATTGGTCAGTATTTTCATAGCGTGAAAATACTTTTTGTATAGCTTCAGGTAAATGAATCAAATCCGCAGGTGAACCGATATCAAGGGATACTTGCTGAGCGTTTTCCAACCATAGCGGATGGTCTGCAATACGTAAAGTCATCCACTTGTTTTGTGTTTCATTCTCCGTTTGACAGAGCAAGTTATAAACGCTCATATCTGTTTTTGAAATATTATAGGCCAGTAAACTTACAGTAGAGGGTAGTTCTTTTTTTAAGGTAGTTACTATATATTTTTGCCCTAGCTTACGAATTTGTGCTTGGTCTAACCTCATTTATAAGATGATCCTTTCTGATTTAGGACAGTTCCAATTTGCCAGTATATAATTGATAATAAGTTTTCTTATTTTCAAGTAATTGTTCATGCGTACCACGTTCGATAATGCGACCATAATCTAACACAATAATCACATCAGAATTTTGAATAGTCGACAAGCGATGCGCGATCACAAAAACCGTCCTTCCTTGCATTAACGAATCCATACCATTTTGTACAAGCTTTTCCGTCAATGTATCAATACTTGAAGTTGCTTCATCTAAAATGAGTACCGGATCATTGGCTAAAGCAGCCCGAGCAATGGATAATAATTGTTGCTGTCCTTGCGACAAATTCGATTCTTGCCCACTAATAACCGTTTCATAACCATCTGTTAAATTTTCGATGAATTGATCCGCGTTTGCCAATTTAGCAGCTTCGACTACTTCTTCATCTGTTGCTTCTAAATTACCATAACGGATATTTTCTCTCACTGTTCCACTAAACAAATTTGTATCCTGTAAAACCATTCCTAGGGAACGACGTAAATCCGCTTTTTTGATTTTTTTAATATCGATGCCATCATAAAAAATCGTTCCTTGATCAATATCATAAAATCGGTTGAGTAAATTCGTAATGGTCGTTTTTCCCGCACCCGTTGCGCCGACTAAGGCAACTTTTTGTCCAGGGTGGGCATAAAGAGAAATATCATGAAGAATTTTTTGGTTTTCTTTATAACCAAAAGTCACGTGATCAAGATCAATTTTGCCCTTTACCTCGATATAATCAACCTTACCATCCGATTGGGATTGCTTCCAAGCCCAGCGACCCGTTCTGTGAGAACTTTCTTTCAAATATTCACCTTGTTGTTGGACATTAACTAGCCTGACATCCCCGCTATCTTCTTCGGGTTTTGTATCAATCAATCCAAAAATTCGTGCCGCTCCCGCTAAAGCCATCACAATAAAATTCACCTGTTGAGAAATTTGGTTAAGTGGACCACTGAAACTTCTACTTAATTGTAAAAAAGCAATCAACGTACCAATCGATAAAGTGATCACCCCTTGAATCGATAAGAGTCCTCCCGCCAACGCAATCAGAACATATTGTAAATTCCCTAAGTTGATCATAATGGGCAGTAATATATTTGCTAATTGGTTTGCTCTGGAAGTATCCGAGAATAACTGGTCATTTTTTTGTAGGAAACCACGCTTGGATTCTTCTTCATGAGTAAATACTTTCACGACTTTTTGTCCAAACGTCATTTCTTCAATATAGCCATCCACATTACCCAAGGAACGCTGTTGATAAACAAAATAACGAGAACTTAAGCCAGCAACCTTTTTTACCACAAAATAAATCAAAATTACTGTAATTAAAACCACAAAAGTCAGCGGAATATTTAAGGTTAGCATCGCAATAAAAACGCCAATCATTTGCGTCATCGCTTGAAAAACTTGAGGAATACTTTGGGAGATCATTTGTCGTAGTGTGTCAATGTCATTGGTATAATGACTCATAATATCGCCAGAAGGATTTTCATCAAAAAAACGAACGGGTAGAGTTTGCATTTTAGCAAACATATCATCTCGTATATTTTTTTGAGTGCCTTGACTTACCGTAACCATGATTCGATTAAATAGTAAAGAAGAGAGCACACCGATCAAATAAATAGCCCCCATAAGCAGAATAATATTTAAAAGTCCCGTATAAACCGGATTTGTCTGTGCTAAAAGTGGTGTAATATAATCATCGACGACCCGTTGAATAAATAAGGATCCCAGCGTGTTAGCCCCTGTACTCAATAAGACAAAAAGAATAACAAAGACCAAATTTATTTTATAATCGCGCCAGATATAACGAAGGATACGTAGCAAAGGCGCTAATGTTGAATTATTCCGCATTCGTTTCACCAAATCCTTTCGTTTGCGCTTCATAAATCTCTTGATAAATCGCACTCGTTTGTAGCAGCTTGTTATGTGTGCCTATATTCGTAATCTGACCATTATCAAGTACCAGAATCTTATCAGCATCTTGTACCGAAGTAATTCGTTGAGCAACAATAAACTTCGTTGTATCAGGCATTTTCGTTCTAAAAGTCTCCAGAATCCTAGATTCCGTTTTGGTATCACCGCACTCGTCGAATCATCCAAAATCAAAATCTGAGGGTTTTTCAATAACGCACGAGCAATACATAAACGTTGTCTTTGCCCACCTGAAACATTAGAACCGCCTTGTTCAATATAGGTTTGATAACCATCAGGAAGTTCTTGAATAAACTCATCTGCCTGTGCCATAATACAAGCATTCCTGACTTCTTCTTCTGAAGCCACTGGATCTCCCCAGCGAATATTTTCCAAGATAGTACCAGAAAATAACACATTATTTTGCAAAACAACCCCGATATTTTGCCTAAGAGTTTCCATATCGTAATCTCTTACATCTCTTCTGGCAACTTCAACGCGCCCACCTGTCACATCATATAAACGTGGAATTAGTTGAACAAGTGTGGTTTTAGAACTTCCGGTGCCGCCTACAATACCGATCGTTTCACCTGCTTTAGCCGAAAAAGAAATATCTTTTAGCACATTTTGCCCTGGATCTGACGGATATTGAAAAAAAACATGGTCAAAGTCAACCCGCCCATCAGAAATTGTTGATACAGCGATCTGATTATTTTTCAAATCACTCTCTTCTTCCATAACGGCTACTATCCGCTCAGCAGAGGCCCGAGAAATCAAAAACATAACAAAAACCATCGAAAACATATTCAAACTAATCAAAATTTGGAAGGTGTAGACAAACAAACTAGACAATTCTCCTGTAGACATCGTTTGATCCACAATTAAATGTGCCCCTACCCAGGAAATAAGTAAAATACAGATGTAAGCAGCTGATTGCATAAGAGGTTGGTTAAAAGCTAATAATTTTTCTGCCTTGGAGAAACGTTGATAGACCGTTTGTGAAACATTTTGAAACTTATTTATTTCAAACGCTTGCCGTACATACGATTTGACTACACGTATCCCATGTACATTTTCTTGTACGATATTATTTAAATGATCATAACTGCGAAAAACGCGTTCAAAAATTGGATGGACTTTTCTACCAATAAAAATAAGTGCCCCTGCTAAAAAGGGAGCAATCCCAATAAAAATCAGGACCATATTGGGATTAATCAAGGCGGACATGATAATCGCAAAGGTAAACTGAACGGGACTTTTAATCATAATACGTACCAGCATTTGATAAGCGTTTTGTAAATTGGTCACATCGGTTGTCATCCGAGTAATCAAACTAGGAGCTGTAAATTTATCAATATTAGAAAAGGAAAATTTTTGAACATTAAAAAATAAGATTTTCCTCAAATTTTTAGCAAAACCAGCTGAGGCAATGGCGGCGTAACGTCCGGATAGAGCACCAATAAATAGGCCCACTAACGCTAACAAAATAAGCAATCCACCAATTTTCCAAACAATAGGGGCATCTTTTTGAGAAATACCATTATCAATGAGAAGTGCCATCAAGGTGGGAATTAAAATTTCTATAAATGATTCAAAAATAACTAATGACATACTGAGCGCTGTAGGTTTTTTATATTCACCCACACAGCTCAAAAGTTTTTTTACCACACAAGGCCCTCCCTCTCACACATTTGAAACCATTATAGCAGAAAATAAAGCGGTTACTAAAATGATGTTCTTAATTTATCTATTTGATTCTAAAATTAGCTTATTTAGTTAAACAAGCACATAAGAATATAAAAACAATGAGGCTATCAGCGATTAAGAGCACTACAATTCAAAAGCAGTGGGGTTAACATTCATTAAGAGCACTAGTTTTGAAAAGTAGTGGGGTTATTTTAGCATTTCGCCTAAAAAAACAACTTTATTTAGCTAAATAAGCACATAGAAACACAAAAACAGTGGGGTTATCGGCAATTAAGCGCATTAAAAATAAAAAGCGATGTGGCTAATTTCCTTTAACCCCACTAGTTTTGAAAGTAGTGAGCTAATAACGTCTTTTTTCTCCTGTTTCTTTGCTCTATTCTCTCTGATGCCTCATTTTTTCAATTTCTTGTTATTTTGCTACTAAACTTCTACTTGTTCAAATTCTTTGACTGCGTCGCCTTTGATCATTTTGCCATTAGGCGGCAACGTAATGGCATCGCGATTAACTGCAACCATTTTCGCCTTAGGTGAAGCGTATTGGATCAAGCTAGCAAAAGGATAGACGACAAAAGAAGTTCCGACTACAACAAGCAAATCAGCTTGACTGATCGCTTCCACCGCTTTTTCAATTTTTTCAGTGTCAATAGCCTCTTCATATAATACAATATCTGTACGCAAGATTCCCCCGCAGTTTTTGTGATACATACTAGATAAATAGTCCTCCAATGTAACAGTACGACCACATTTTTGGCAATAAATATGATAGATATTGCCATGAAATTCGACTAAATCCTCAGGTTTTGTGCCAGCAGCCAAATGTAAGCCATCAACGTTTTGTGTAATAATATCCGCTTTCCCATTTTGAGTAAACGACGCCATTTTTTGATGAATCACATTGGGTACAGCGTCAGGATGGATCATATTACTTTTAACAAATTCATAATGCTTTTCTGGTTCATTAACTAAACATGGATGACTTAGCAAATATTCCGGTGAACCACCTGTGGAATACAAGCCATGTTTTGAACGATAATCTGGAATCCCAGAAGCAGTGGAAACACCTGCTCCAGTTAAAAATACAATTTTCCTTGCTTCATGTAGTAAATCATTTAATTCACTCATATTCTTTTCTCCCTTCATAATACAAAATTTCTGTAATAAAAAAACACAAGCGACAAAACTCTTGTGCATTTTTATAGCAAAGGCTTAGTAACAGAATATTTTTTATTCATCATGCTTCATAAAACCTGCTTTAGCTGCTCCTGAGTCAGATTCTACGATCGCTTTTTGTAATGCTTTCCAAGAAAGCGTGGCGCATTTGATGCGTGCAGGAAATTTAGAAACGCCACGAAGCATTTCCGCTTCTCCTAATTCTTCTTCATTTGTCACATCTTTGTCTTGGACTAACAAGGAAAAATCTTCTGCTAAAGCCATTGCTTCTTCTACCGTTTTTCCTTTAACAATTTCTGTCATCATTGAAGCACTTGCTGTTGAAATTGAACAGCCGTGGCCAGAAAAAGCGATATCTTTTATTATGCCATCTTTTTTTTGCAGTTCCAAGAAAATGACATCGCCACATGTTGGATTATTCATTTCAATATGTTGGCTCGAATTTTCTAACGTCCCATGATTATGCGGATGACTGGAGTGGTCCAAAATAACTTGACGATATAAATTTTCTAATTTAGAAAGTGCCATGTTCAAAAAACTCCTTTGTCATTTTGATCGCTTCTACCAAACGGTCAGCATCTTCTTTTGTATTGTACAAATAAAAACTAGCGCGTACTGTAGCGTTAACATTCAAATATTCTAAAAGCGGTTGAGCACAGTGATGACCCGCTCGAACAGCCACTCCTTCCATGTCTAAAGCAGTCGCCACATCATGTGGGTGTAGACCTTCTAAATTAAAAGCAATCACACCAGTATGATCACCTGGGTTTGTCGGTCCATAAATTGTCAGACCATCAATTGCTTGTAGTTGCGGCAACGCATAATGAACCAATTCTTTTTCATGCTGATAAATTTTCGCCAAACCAATTTCATTCAAATAATCAACTGCACTACCCAGTCCTATTCCACCCGCAATATTAGGCGTCCCTGCTTCAAATTTCCAAGGTAGTTCAGTCCAAGTACTCTCGTATGGGTGAACAAAATCAATCATTTCGCCACCAAATTCGACCGGTTCCATTTGCTCTAACCATTTTCGTTTACCATACAATACACCAATCCCTGTCGGAGCACACATCTTATGCCCAGAAAAAGCATAGAAATCGACATCTAGCTCCTGCACATCTACCGGCATATGTGGTACAGCTTGTGCCGCATCTACCACCATAGCCGCTTGCTGTTGATGAGCCAGATGAGTCAATTCGGCAATTGGATTGACCACACCTAAGACATTAGAGGCATGAGCAATAGCCACGATCGCTGTCTTTTCAGTTATTTGTTGCTTAGCTTCTTCCATATTCAAAAAGCCGTCTTCCGTTACAGAAATATACTTGAGCACAGCCCTTTTACGTTTAGCCAACTGCTGCCAAGGGACCACATTAGAATGGTGTTCCATATAGGAAATGACAATTTCATCGCCTTCTTTAACAAAAGCATCGCCAAAACTTTGAGCGACCCAATTCAAAGCCGTTGTTGTTCCTCGAGTAAAAAGAACTTCAGCTGTTTCTCTGGCATGGACGAATTGACGTACTTTTTCGCGTGCAGCTTCATACTTTTCGGTGGCGCGTTCTGCTAATGTATGAACCCCGCGATGAACGTTGGCATTATCTTCCTGATAATAAGACACCATCGTTTGTAACACAGAATCAGGCTTTTGGGTTGTTGCTGCATTATCTAAATATACGAGCGATTCATCATTGACCACTTGATCTAAAATAGGGAAATCTTGACGAAGCTTCTTCGCATTTATCACGCATCTAACTTCCTTTCGATAACACGACCTAGTTCTTTTTCCACTTCTTTTACTGGCACTGCTGTTAAAACAGTACTCAAAAAGCCACGAATCACTAAACGTTCTGCTTCTTTTTTTGGCAGACCGCGACTCATTAAGTAATACATCTGTGTAGGGTCCACTCGACCGACACTAGCAGCATGTCCAGCTGTTACTTCATTTTCATCAATCAACAAAATAGGGTTCGCGTCCCCCCGTGCTTTGTCAGAAAGCATGAGTACACGACTTTCTTGTTGTGCATCCGATTCTTTTGCTCCTTTTAAAATATGACCGATACCATTAAAAGTCAACGAAGCACGGTCACGGATGATTCCATGTTGTAAAATATGACCAATTGAATGTGGCGCCTTATTTGTTACGCGTGTATCGATCACTTGATTTTGATTTCCCGCGCTGATTCCTACTATTTTGGCTTCTGCGTGAGATCCCTGACCTTCTAATTCAGAATCAAAATCACCTATCACGTCACCTTCGTTCATAACGCCTAGTGCCCAATCAATCGAAGCATTACGCAGCAAATAACCTCGTCGCTTTATGTAACAAGAAAGGTTTTCACCTAATTGGTCGATCCCTGAAAACTTCACTTTAGCTTCATTTTTGGCAATTACTTCTACTATAATATTGCCTGATACTTGTTTAGCCCTACTACCTTCTGTCATAAATCGTTCAAGATAACTAAACTCACTGTTTTCTTCGGCTACGATTAATACGTGCTTAAAAAAATGTGTTGCTGAATCGCCATTATGATGAAAAATCGCTTCAATCGGTTGTTCGATTACCACATTTTTAGGAACATATAAAAACAAACCACCATTCATAAAGGCCGCGTGAGCAGCTGTTATTTTTTCTTCATCCATAAGAACAGACTTCGTCATATAATATTCTTTGACCAGTTCTGGGTATTTTTGCATAGCGGTAAATATATCAGTAAAAATAACGCCTTGATCTTTTAATTCTTGCGGTAATTGTTCAAAAACAACAGTATCATCCTGTTGTATTAAAACAGGACCTTCCTTTTTCACGTCAACAGCAGAAGAAATCGCAGTGGCTTTTTTATTGTTAGTTAAATACTTATCATCGATATTAAATAGTGGCCAGTGATCGTAACTTACTCGTTCAATTCTTCGCAAATTTAAAGTGCCTACCTTTTTTAACGCAGCTTGTCGCAAGTCATACATCCATTTGGGTTCTTTTTTATAGGTGGAAAAAACGTTGACTGCATCAAGATGATCTAACAAATTCTCTTTCATATCCCTTGATCCTCCTTACGCTTCTCCCTCGTATTCAATCCCTACTTCTTTACTAAGGCTAGCATAGCCTTCATTTTCCAATCGTTTCGCCAATTCTGCGTCCCCAGTTAAAGCAATGCGGCCATCCATCATGATATGTACCACATCAGGTGTAATATAATTTAATAGCCGTTGATAATGAGTGATGATTAACGCGCCAAAATTTTCACCCCGCATAGCATTGATTCCTTTGGCAACAACTTGTAGTGCATCAATATCCAGACCGGAATCGATCTCATCTAAAACAGCAAAAGTTGGTTTGAGCATTAACAATTGCAAGATTTCATTCCGCTTTTTTTCTCCCCCAGAAAAACCTTCATTTAAATAACGTTCAGCCATTTCTTCGGGCATATTCAATAGTTCCATTTTCTGGTCTAATTCTTTTATAAATTGCATAACTGAAATTTGGTCGTCTTCTGCCCGTTTCGCATTGATCGAAGCCCGCATAAACTCGGCATTGGTGATGCCAGGGATTTCACTAGGATATTGCATCGCTAGAAATAGCCCTAGACGTGCGCGTTCATCCACTTCCATCTCTAAAACATTTTGCCCATCATATAAAACTTCTCCTTGGGTTACTTCATAGTTAGGATCTCCCATAATCGCTGCTGATAAAGTAGATTTTCCGGTACCATTAGGCCCCATAATCGCATGAATTTCGCCGGTATTAAGTGTGAGGTTTACGCCTTTTAAAATCTCTTTATCTTCAATGGTTACATGTAAATCCCTTATTTCTAAAACGGACATTGATTTCCCTCCAGATTCTTTTGTATTCTTATTCATTGTAGTCCAATTGTGAATGAAGTTCAAACGCTAATGAGATACCGCTTTAGTTGTACTGAACTTATTTTTTCATAAAGCTGAGTTAAATCCTTAGAAAAACAATTTCGTTTTGTTATAATTTATATAAAAGGAGGCGTTTTCAATGAGATATCATTTGGAACCGATCACACAGAAAAATTGGCGTAAGATCATCCAGTTAACAGTTGCTCCCAGTCAAGCTGAGCTTATCGAAAATAATACGGAGTCACTACTAGAAGCAGCTTACGATTCATCTTACGACTGGACGCCAATCGCCCTATGCGTAGACAATCGTATCGTCGGATTTGCCATGATAGGAGCAGAAGATAAGCAAAATAAATCGATCTTATTTGACCGTTTCATGATTGACAAGAGTGAACAAAAACAAGGTTACGGTCATGCCCTTTTCCAAGCAGTTTTAACTTATTTAGAGGACCGCTTTAAATTGAACCATATTTATATTCGTGTACATCAAAAAAATGAACAAGCAATTCCTTTTTATGAGTCATTTCGTTTTGAATTAACCGGAGAAAAAGATCCAAAAACGGGGAAAAAATTGATGTGGCGTGAAGTTCAATAGTAAATAAAAAAGCCAGGACGAACCTAACATCTTGCACAAATGTGTTTAATGTTAAGAAATTCGTCCCAGCTTTTTTACCATTTATCTGATGAAAGTATCATACTTTTTTGGTAAATTGTTGTTGGCATTGTGAGCAAGTGACCTTTATCTTGCCCTTTCCTTTAGGTGCACGCAATGCTTTCTTACAATGAGGACAATGAAAATAAGCATAAGTCTTACGATTTTGTACAGCTTCTTTTTTTAATTTGAAGAAGTTTTTTACTTTATTCTGCCAACGTAAATATTTCTGATTTTCATTTGAACGAACGTAAATTCGTTTGGAAAAAAAGCGATAATAAACAAGAACCAGTAATAGTAAAGGGAGTAACCCTAGTAAAGGAATAGCTGTAAATAGGTTAAGGATAAGTAATATCGCTGTTAAGATGAGTAACATTTTGTTTAACGGGTCAAAAACGCCGTATCTGCCCCGCATAAACTGAATGATTTTATTTTGCCAATTAGACTGCATGTCCTATTCTCCTAAAATATAGTTAACTATGAAAAAACCTTATAAGCGCTAATTTGTGCTTGTAAGGTTTTTATCGTGTGTTTATTTTTTCTCGCTCTTATTGTCCTCTTGCTTATCGTCTTTTAACATGGCTTTTCTGGAAAGATTAATACGACCTTGTTTATCAATTTCAGTGACTTTGACAAGTACTTCGTCACCAACATGAAGAACATCTTCTACTTTATTTACTCGTTCATTTGCTAATTGTGAAATATGGACTAAACCATCTTTACCTTTAGCAATATTGACAAAAGCACCGAATTTTTCAATGCGAACAACTTTACCTAAATAAACCTCACCTGGTTTAATTTCTTTTGTCAACTCTTTAACCATCTCAGCTGCTTTTTTGATCATTTCCGCATCAGAAGAGGCGATTGACACGTTACCTTCTTGGTCAATATCAATTTTCACTCCTGTTTCGTCAATGATACCATTAATGACGTCGCCACCCTTACCGATGACATTTTTAATTTTTTCTGGATCAATGGACATCATTTCAATCTTCGGCGCATAAGGACTTAATTCTTCTCTTGGCTGAGTAATTGTTGATGTTAATTGTTTCAAAATTTCCATCCGTGCTTGTTTTGCTTGAGCTAAAGCTTCACGTAGAATTTGTTCAGTGATGCCTTGAATTTTGATATCCATTTGTAAAGCGGTAATCCCATCTTTGGTTCCGGCAACTTTAAAGTCCATATCGCCTAAATGGTCTTCCATGCCTTGAATATCAGTCAAGATTGTATAATTTTCACCATCTGAGACAAGACCCATGGCAATACCAGCTACTGGTGCTTTGATCGGCACTCCTGCATCCATTAAAGCCAAAGTTCCTGCACAAATACTTGCTTGAGAGGAAGAACCGTTTGATTCCAAAACTTCAGCGACTAAGCGGATAGTATAAGGAAATTTCTCTTCATTCGGAATAACTTGTGCTAGCGCACGTTCACCTAAAGCTCCGTGTCCAATTTCACGACGGCCTGGGGAGCCTGCACGGCCCGTTGATCCCACACTAAATTTAGGGAAATTATAATGATGAATAAAACGTTTCGACTCTTCGACGCCCAAGCCATCGATCACTTGATGCTCCCCTAAAGGTGCCAAGGTACAAGTGGATAAAGCTTGTGTTTGCCCACGAGTAAATAACCCAGAACCGTGCACTCGGGGTAACAAATCGACTTCTGATGAAAGTGAGCGAATTTCATCTACTTTTCTGCCATCAGGACGAATTTTGTCTGTCGTTATCAACTCACGTACGACATCTTTTTCTAAATCTTCCGCAATTTGGTTGACTTCACTTGCTAAATGTTCAGCCTCTTCCTCTTCTAATGCAGCAATCTGATCTTCATAAGCTGCCTTCACCGTTGCTTTCACATTTTCAATTTCGTCTTCACGATCTAATTTTTCTTCCGTTAAAACAGCGGTTTTCATTGTTTGATAATAAGCATCATAAATGGTCTTTTGCAAATCTTCATCGACTTGTAATAAAGAAATTTCCATTTTTTCTTTGCCACAACTTGCTTTGACTTCTTCTTCAAAAGCTACGATTTCTTGGATGGCTTCATGACCAAACATCAATGCAGCTAACATATCGGCTTCAGAAACTTCCTTAGCTCCTGATTCAACCATATTGATGGCTTCACTGGGGCCGGCAACTGTCAAATCAATATCAGATTTTTCATGTTGTTCTACTGTTGGGTTTACAATATATTCTCCATCAACGCGACCAACTTCAACACCTGCGATTGGTCCATTAAATGGAATATCTGAAATAGATAACGCTAATGAAGAGCCTAACATTGCCGCCATCGCTGGAGAACAATCTTGTTCGACACTCATAACTGTGTTAGTTACTTGTACTTCATTACGAAAACCTTCCGCAAACATCGGGCGCAGAGGGCGATCGATTAAGCGAGCCGTCAATGTGGCGTCTGTACTTGGACGACCTTCTCTTTTGATGAATCCTCCCGGTATTTTTCCTACAGCATACATTTTTTCTTCATAATTAATGGTTAATGGGAAAAAATCTGTTCCTTTTGCTTCTTTTGAAGCCACAACTGCACTTAATACAACTGTTTCGCCGTAACGAACCAGAACAGCGCCATTTGCTTGTTTAGCAAGTTGTCCAACTTCTACTTGTAAGGGACGTCCGCCCCAAGTTGTTTCAAAAACTTGTTTTGTCATAACTTCTCCTTTTCTACTGTGCGCGTAGGCTTGCTACTAAACAAATAAAAACGTTGAAATGATTCAGTGCTTTTATTTGGTTAGTAGTTAAGCCAAGCCAACAGTCACAGTTTCTAAATATATTTTTCTTTCGTGGTAATTCGATTTAAGGACACTACGCCTCGCTTCCGCTCGCCCTAGTACTGTTCATCTCTTCGCTTACGCTTCGATCTCATCAAGGTCTAAGCAACAAGTTGCTAAGGCCTTGAAGGATCTGCTCTCAACTCCCTTTGGTCGTTGAATCGCAGTGATTCACAGCAAAAAAGTGAGATCCGTTAGAACCTCACTTTTCTTTTTAACCTGATTAACGGCGTAATCCTAGAGCTTGGATCAATTCGCGGTAACGAGTTACATCTTTATTACGCAAATATGCTAAAAGGTTACGACGATGTCCAACTTTTT
This sequence comes from Tetragenococcus sp., assembly GCA_030462125.1. Classification (GTDB taxonomy): domain Bacteria; phylum Bacillota; class Bacilli; order Lactobacillales; family Enterococcaceae; genus Tetragenococcus. The sequence continues at coordinate 11,621 of JAKDZT010000013.1, read as the reverse complement.
TCATCAATCCACGATATGAATGGTGATCTTTTTTGTGTTCACGGATATGTTCGTTCAATGAATTGATATCTTCAGTCAAAACAGCGATTTGAACTTCTGGTGAACCAGTATCTCCTTCATGACGCGCAAATTTTTCGATGATTTCAGTTTTGCGTGCTTGTGAAATTGCCATTTTTTTCACCTCTTTCTTCTTTATTCCTGTAACTGAGTAAAACGTTGGTGATTCGTTAAACTAAGTGACAGGCTGTGCCTATAAAAGACACAGGTATACTGTACTTGATTCTGGCAAAAAAAGCAAGTTCAGCTAGCTAATCTGTCACATTTCTTTTTACATTTTGTAAATATTAAGAAATGTTTCACTATCAAGATATTCTAAAGCACAAACTTGCAATTTACATTAAAAACACCTACAATCAGACTCATCCAAAAAAGAAATGAGGGATAACATGCAATCAATTACTATACAAGACTTTCGTTCATTACTTGGACAGTCTGTCACTGTTTTGGATATTCGAGACAAAGGTGCGTACCAAGAAAACCACCTCGCTGGCGCAATTTCTATGCCAACCACAAGTCTACCCAACCGTTTAGCTGAATTAGATAAAAATACCACCTATTATGTCCTCAGTCACTCTGGACGCCGTTCTGAGATTATCGCTGAATTTTTAAACCATCATGGGTTTCAAGCAATTCACGTGATCGGTGGAATGAAAGCCTTAAGAACTGTTGCCGCTTAACGGCTAAAAACGTTGCAGATTTCACTGCAACGTTTTTTTATTTATTTTTTTTATTCGTCATACTTTGAGACTCTTCGTCTTCTGTATACAGCCCAGAAACTGTTTTATACCAATTAAAAACATTTGTAACAACTACTTTAAGAGCTGCATAAGCTGGCACACCTAAAACAACTCCAAAGAAACCAAACAATTTACCTGCAGTCAACAATACAAATAAAATTGTCACTGGGTGCACAGCTAGTTGGTTTCCTAATACTAAAGGCGAGATTAATCGTCCTTCAATCATCTGCTCAACAGCAAATACAATAATGACTTTAATTAACAGCACTGATCCGCCTACAATCCCGAGAAAAATCGCTGGAATCATCGCTAAAAATGAACCTATATAAGGAATCAAATTCAAGAAACCGGCAACCACGCCTAATGTAATGGCATAATCTAAACCAATAATTGAAAAACCTATCATAAATAAGATAGCTACAGCAAAGGCAACGGCTAGTTGTCCCCGAATATAAGAAGATACTTGTTGATTCATTTCTCTTAAAACTCTTAAAGTCGGTTGACGCATTTTTGTCGGCAAAAATTGGACAAAATAAGGCGCAAGTTTTTTCCCATCTTTTAATAAATAAAACAAAATCACTGGCATGGTCACAATTGCAATGAAAATGGAAGCAACAGCACCAAAAAAGTTTCCGATACTTTGGAAGGTTGTTGTCGAAATATTTTGTACTACACCTGTAATGGATGACATAATTCTTTCACCGGAAACAGCAATTTGGTCTTGAACTTTATCAAAAATTGGGGCAGAAAAAAAGTTCGCCAATCCAGCTTGGACTGTACCAATATAGCCTGGCAAACGTTCGGCAAAAGTAGTGACCTGTTCACGTATTGCCGGGATAATGACAATAACGCCCCAAGCGATTAGCCCTGCGACCAAAATAAATAATCCGATGATACTGTAATATCGTTTAACCCCTTTTCTTTCAAAAAAATTTACCACCGGGTTCATCAAATAAAATAAAATTCCTGCGAGTATAATGGGTAAACTAACAATAGCTAAAAATTGCCAAACAGGAAAGAAAAGATAAGAAACTTTAGTAAAAAGGTTGATGATCAATAAAATAAGTAAAACAATCAATAGTCCTGTTACAAATTTATTATCTAAAAACCATTTCCCAAACCAAGAAAACGGTCGTTTTCCTTTTTTATCCATAAGAAATCTCCCCTTCTAGCAATAAGTAATTGTCATTCCTTCAGAAATATCAGGTACTTTTGCTGGCGTTAAGCAAACACTACTACTTAGTTTATTTTCTGGACTATCAGAAAAGACAAAAGAAGTATGTTGAATAGATTGTAAATTTTGGTTCACCAAATGGCCTACATAAGTAACTTGATATTCTTGTTGTCCAAAAAATATCTTATCTCCTGTAGTTAATTCAATTTTCTCAGGTTCATCGATATCTTGCACAATGGAATAAGGCTTCAAACCTTCTGTTACACTTTCACCGAAAAAAATCAGTAAGTTTTCATTTTTATCAACTGCTTGGTCGCCAACTTTTAAAATTTTACCTTGTTGCATGTATTCTTTCCTCCTAGTATTCCTTTTATAATTGCGATTATACCACAATAATTCATTACTCGAAGGGATTCCGTTTTGTTTTCTATGTTTTTCCCAGTTAAAACAGATTTTTTCCTGCTTATTCTATGGTAAAATAAAGTATGTTCAACTTATACAAGGAGGAATAATATGCTTGAAAAAATATTATTAGGAACTTACACCAGAGGAGAAAGTAAAGGGATTTATTCCGCTCAGTTAGATACAGAAAATAAAAAACTGACAGATTTAACTCTGGTTGCAAAAGAAAATAGCCCCACTTATTTAGCCCAAAGTAAGGCCAAAAATCTTTACAGCGTAACTTCTGTCGATGATAAAGGCGGCATTGCAGCCTACGATCCATCTTTTCATCTTTTAAATACAGTGACAGAAGAAGGAGCGCCTTTATGTTATGTCGCTGTTGATAATGATCGCCAGTTGGTTTATGGTGCAAATTATCATAAGGGTGAAGTTAACGTCTATCAAATTTTAGCCGATGGTTCACTAAAAGCTAGTGATGCAACTTATCATGATGAACCAACTGGCCCTAATGAAAACCAAGACCATGCACACGCCCACTACGCAAACTTAACGCCTGATAAACGATTGGCAGTTTGCGATTTAGGAACGGATCGCATTTATACTTATGATGTTTCAGAAAATGGCAAATTAACTGAAGTCGCAGTCTTTGAAGCACCAGCTGGCACAGGTCCGCGCCACCTAGCTTTTCATCCAAACGAAAAATATGCTTATCTATTCGGCGAATTAGCCAGCACAGTAATGGTGCTAGCCTATGATGCAAGCAGTGGTAAATTTACCCAAGTAAATAAAGCATCAACGATACCTGAAGACTATCATGACTTTAATGGTGGCGCAGCTATCCGGATAACTTCAGATGGGAAATTTATTTATGTCTCAAACCGTGGACATAATTCGATTACCGTTTTTACTGTCAAAAATAATGGCGAAAACGTAGAATTTGTCCAAAACATTTCGTCTGAAGGAGATTTTCCTCGCGATTTCAACCTTGATCCAACAGAACAATTCATTGTTTGCGGCCACCAAAAATCAGATAATCTTTCATTATTTGAACGCGACAGTCAATCAGGAGAATTAACTCTTATTAGTAAAGATTTCTATGCTCCTGAATGTGTATGTGTATTATTTGATTAAATTTTAAAATAAAATTAGCACCAAGCGATCCTTATTTTGGATAGAGTTCGCTTGGTGCTTTTTTGTATCTAAAATGGTTCATTTCTCAGATATCATCCAACATTTTTTTCATACTTTTGAGTTATTAAAATACACATCATAAATGAATCATTTGGGTTGCAATACTTTGCAAAAATGTCGTTTCGTGCTCAACAACCAACATCGTAGGCTGTACTTCTTGGATAACTTCTTCTAATTGTTTGTGGTTAAAAACATCTAAATAATTTAAGGGTTCATCCCAAATAAACAATTCAGCTGGTGTGGCCAAAGACTTCGCTAATTCGACTCGTTTGCGCTGTCCCATACTCATCTCTTCAATCCGGTTAGCAAACACCTTGCGTTCTAACCCCAATTTATGCAAATTATTCAATAATTCTTGATAAGATAAGTGATGCGTTTGGGCAAACTCTGATAGCGTTCCTGTATTATCTTCATAATTTTGTCGGACGTAACTAATATTTAAACCATGAGCCAATGATGCATATCCGCTATCCTCGCCAGTAAATTCTCCTAGTAAAAATTGAATGATCGAAGATTTACCAGAACCATTAGCTCCTTGAATGGCTAAGCGTTGGCCTTGCTCAACTTCAAAAGAAAGAGGATCAAATAACGGAGCCTCGCCATAACTTAGCTGCAGACCTTCTGCTTTAAGTAGTTGTTTATGATGAGAAGGTTGGTAATTCATCGTTAATGGATCAATATCTTCAACATCGTGTAGTAAGTTTTCTTTTTCTTTTGCCTTTTGTTCCATGCGATTCGCAATTGTTTTAGAACGTTTCATAGTACGTGCTGCTCGCGCACCAATAGCACCTGTATCATAAATCGCTCCGCTCCCCTTTTGATTAGGGTTTCCTTGTTTATCTTTTTCTCTACCACGTGACCATTCCGCTTTATCTGCTGCCGTTTGTTTCAAGCGACGAACTTCTTTTTGCAATTTACGGTTTTCCTCTTGTTCATAACGATCACGCTGTTCTTTTTGCTCTTCATAGGTGGCGAAGTTTCCTTGATATAATACCAACTGGCTTTTTTCAATAGAAAGCACGTGATCCACTACTTCATTTACAAAGCTGCGATCATGGCTTACAACAATAAAGCCATTTCTTTTTGCTTTCAAATAATCAGCCACTTGTTGGCGAGCTGTGATATCTAAATGATTCGTCGGTTCATCAATTAGAGGAAACGGATGATCATCGATAAACAATAAAGCGAGTAATACTTTGGTCTGTTCACCGCCAGATAAACTAGTAAAGGGACGCCATAAAATATCAGTGTCTGCCTGTAATAAGTTCAATTCTCGTTCAATTTCCCATAATTCAAAAATAGCCAATTCTTGTAAACAATCATACGTTAATTGCGTTTTATCGACGATAGTTTGAGGGAAATAGGTGAATTCCAAGGAATGATGAATTGTCCCACTATAAGCATACTCTCCTAATAATAACTGCAATAAAGTCGTTTTCCCACGACCATTTCTACCGATCAAACCTAGCTTCCACTGTGTGTCAATCACCAAATTCGCTTGATCAAACAATAACTCTGTTAAAGTGTCAAAACCAAAGGTCAAGTTCTTGATTTCAATTTTACTCATCGTTTTCACCTCAGCTTGCTTTTTCAAAGCAAGAAAAAATGCCTCGCCTATTTTTAGGCCGGCATTTTCAAAAAAGGTACACAAAAAGACCTTCGAAGAAAACCAGCCGACCTAAAAACCTGCACACTACTCCCTTATAAAAGGGCGCAGTCTTCTTGCAGCTTTCAACAATTCGGCTTAGTTTTTCAATCGAAGATCCCTCGCTTTTGTATAAGATAAATTGAACTTAACATAGGCAGCTAAACTTGGCAAGCCAAAGCACAGCTTCTAATATTAACGCAATAGGTTGGTTATTTTTTGTAATGATAAAGTAATACTATCGCTTGCTTTATCTTGTTTTTGTTCGGCCTCATCAAAAGCTTTGACATCGATACCGTTAGAGATGCTTTCAATCATATCTTCACAGCCATCTACATAAGACTGATAGGACTGTTCAAATTTTTTATGCGCCCCAATGACTCGTGCAGGAGCACGTAAATCTGACAATGATTTGAGTAAATCACGATACTTTGCCGTACCTTCTTTAAAGACTTCTACTGCCTCTAATTGTTTCTCTTCTGTTAACTCATCGCTTTTCCCATTATCAATTAGCTCCCGGATTTCTTCATAATAAGGGTGCATCGTTGTACCAATTTCTTCTGTCTCTTTAACAGTTTGATTTATTTTTTTCAAGTAAAAATTAGGATTTGGTTTCAAAAGTCTGTCCCTCTTTCTTTTTTATTCAATATCCTTATTTTACCTTGTTTTCTTTCATTAGAAAAGAACGAATCCGCAAAAAGAAAATTTCATCAGTCGTCTTCATTTACTTCAAGCACTTCTCCGGTTTGCGCGTTGATTTTCACTTCTGTTTCATCTTGACCATCTTCTACTTCAACTTCCCAATAAGTAATCTTCAGGTTTTTATCTAATGACCAATCGATTGCTTGACCGCCACCTGCTTCATCAGTTGCAATTTCAGCAGCTTCTTGTATCGACAAGAGATTCGTTAAATCGAGTTTATCTTGTTCTCGTTTTTGTCCCTCTTGTTCATTAGAACCTAGTTTTTCTGTTTCTTGTCTTTGGGCATCTTCAGTTTTTGCGTCAATACTCATTTCATATTCATTATCGTCATCTAAACCTTCAACTTCATAATAATAACCGCCATTAGATTCATCCAAATTTATTTCTGTAATATCTGTATCCGGCAATTCATCTTCATAAATTTGAATCGCATTATTTACTGAAACGCTAATATTGTCTTGATCATAGGCCGTATTCTCTTCTGATTGAGATGTACTTTGACTCGTTTCTGCTTGTGAAGAAGTACTTTCTGATTGTGTTTCAGACGCTTCGCTACTCATAGCACTCGACGTACTTTGCATCGTCTGTGTTGTTTGCGTACTACTATTTTGTTCTGTCTGTTCGTCTCCATTTTGCGTACAAGCCGCTAGAGACAAACCTGCTACCAATAACGCAATATAACTTATTAATTTTTTCATAAAGAACCTCTCCTCCTACTCTGTATACCGCTTTTCTTTATGGTAACGCTAATAAAAAATAAACACAATTATTAGCCATTTAAAAAGCCCCGATATAGTCGTTCATATCGGGACTTCGTTCTTCTTTTTCGTAAGGACTTAATTTTTAGCTGTTTTGGGAGGTAAAATAACTTTTTTTAATTCCATAATAATGGTCGTTACAAGAGCAAGACTAGCAGCGATTGCCCAATGAAACAGTCCAAATGATTCAGGAATATCAAAAATAGGGCGAGCAAATGGAAGTAACGTTACGCCATAAAGTCCCATACATACAATAAAAGCTAAAACAACATATTTATTCTTGAAAAAACCTGCTTGAAAGGATGTTTGCATCGTCGAGCGAGCAGGAAAAACTTGTAAAGTCCGAGCTAAAATCAATGTGGTAAAGGCCATAGCCACACTAACTTCAGTAGAATATTGGAAGCCAATGTATTGAGAAATAATAACAGCAATAGCAATGGTAGTTCCTCTAAACAAAATATTTTGTAAAGTTCCCCCAGCAAAAAGTCCTTCATTAGGCTTTCTCGGTTGTTCTTTCATAACATGTGTTTCTCCTGGCTCCATACCTAAAGCAATAGCAGGTAAAGCATCATTAACTAAGTTGATAAATAAGAGTTGTAGGGCTGTAAAAGGATTTACCCAGTTAAAGAGTAATGCAACAATAATGACGACGACAGCACCAAGGTTTCCTGAAAACAAGTAAGCAATAGATTTTTTGATATTATTATATACATTCCGTCCAACTTCAACTGCGTTAACGATTGAAACGAAATTATCATCGGTCAAAATCATGGCTGAAGCATCTTTAGCAACATCGGTTCCGGATCCCATAGCCACACCAATATCAGCTTTTTTAAGGGCAGGAGCATCATTAACGCCATCCCCAGTCATTGCCGTGACTTGATCTTTATCTTGCCAGGCGTTGACGATACGTATTTTATTTTCAGGCGTTACTCTAGCATAGACAGAAATATGATCTAATTTTTCTTTCAATTCTTCATCACTTAATTGGTCTAATTCTTGTCCGGTTAATGCAATATCATCTTCTTCAAAGATTTCTAAATTTTTTGCAATAGCTCGCGCGGTTGTTTTGTGGTCTCCAGTGATCATAATTGTACGGATACCCGCTTCTTTAGCTTCTTGAATAGCGTCATAAACTTCCTCACGAGGTGGGTCGATCATTGCCATCAAACCAACCAAGATCAAGTCCTGTTCGTCGTCTGAATTTATAGTACCTTTATTGGTCGGTTTGTAAGCAAAAGCTAGCACCCGTTTTGCTTGTGCTGAATAGGCTTCATTTTGTTCACTCATCATTTTTAAATATTTTTCTGATAAGTTTTCAATTTTTCCATTTACCAATATCTTTGAACTTCTATTAAAAATAACATCTGGTCCACCTTTAATGAACATTAACGTTTCGCCATCAACTTCATGAAGCGTAGACATCAATTTACGTTCTGAATCAAAAGGGAGTTCAGATATACGGGGAAATTCTTCTCTTAATTCAGTATAGGACTTGTTTTGTTCATTGCTATATTGGATTAGAGCAACTTCCGTGGGATCACCACTAGCTGTGCCTTCTTCATCAAAAGACGAGTCATTAGCTAATACTGCAATTTGCATTAATCGTTGTTCTTCTTTGGTCCAATTTTCAGGTTTATCCGTAAACAATGGTTTATCCGACCCAGGAAGATAAGAATCAACCACCGTCATTTTATTTTGCGTTAACGTTCCAGTCTTATCCGTACAAATAACAGAAGCAGAACCCAGCGTTTCTACAGCAGGCAGTTTGCGAACGATCGCATTTTTTTTAGCCATCTTATTTGTTCCTGAAGATAAAACAATCGTAACTATAGATTGCAATGCTTCTGGAATAGCTGCAACAGCAACAGCAACAGCAAACATAAATGAATCAATAAGTTCAGGAACAATATTGACAGCCCCATTTGAAAAAATGCGTATAGCAGAGACTACAAAAATAAATACAGATAAGGCTAAAATTCCCCATCCCAATTTTACGCTAAATTTCCCTAATTTACGTTGGAGAGGGGTTTCTTTGGCTTGTGCTGTTTGTATTAATTCCGCCACTTTACCCATCTCAGTATTTATCCCCGTTTGGGTCACAACAGAACGAGCACGACCATGAGTGACAAGCGTGCTGCTAAATACCATATTAGAACGATCACCTAATGGCACTTCTTTTTCAAATGTATTCAGTTCTTTATCAGACGGAACAGACTCCCCAGTCAAGGCCCCTTCTTCCACTTGAAAAGCTTGCGCCTCAATTAAACGTCCATCAGCAGGAATGTAGTCTCCCACCCCCATAATAATAATATCTCCGGGAACAATATATTTTGCTTCGATCTCTTGTTGTTTTCCATTTCGGATAACTTGGGCGGTTGGGGCTGACAAATTTCTCAAAGCTTCTAATGAGTCTTCGGCTTTACGTTCTTGAATAACAGTAATTATGGCACTAATAATAACGATACCTAAAATAACAGCCGATTCGATGATATCACCTAAAACTATTTGCACAATGGCTACAATTAAAAGGACGATAACCATTGGGTCTTTAAAATTACTAAGAAATAAAGAAATAAGCGATTGCTTTTTCCCTTGTTTGATCTCATTTAACCCATAAGTTTCCTGTCTTTTTTTTACTTCTGATGAGCTAAGACCGGTAGCGCTTGTTTGCTGATGTTCAAGAACTTCAGCAATAGATTGTTGATAAACGTTCTTTTCCATAAATAAATGTCCTTTCTTAATGTATACGATTATTAAAGGCTTAAAAAATGGTGAGACGTATGTGGGAATTCTTCCACATACGTCTCACCATTTAATCTAGTACCAGCAGCTTTTGCTACGATTGGTGATACTAGAACAGTATAATACTGCCAGTTACTCCCGTATACTATTTACTTCATAAAACGAGTATACTTTCTTTCGAATATAAAAGCAAGAAATTTTTGTCTCATTTAACTTTTAGGCAATAATCGCACCATTAGGCATTCCCTTAGGGGCTTCGACGATTTTTAATTTACCTGATTCTGGATCTTCTGCGGAAAGAATCATTCCTTGGCTAATCTGCCCACGCATTTTCCTTGGTTTTAGATTAGCAACAATAACGACTTTCGTTCCGATTAATGCGTTAGGATCAGGATAAAATTCGGCAATACCTGATAGAATTTGACGATCTTGGCTATCGCCGCAAGCCAAACGAAATTGTAACAACTTATCCGCATCTTCTACTTTTTTGCAGTCGATCACTTCAGCCACTTTTAATTCAACTTTATCAAAGTCTTCATATTTGATTTGTTTGTTTTTTTCAGAAGCTAGTTCTGTTTCTTCAGGATCCCATTTAACAGACGCATCGTTACTTTGTGTGCCTTCTGCCATTTTATTTTGAATATAAGCGACTTCAGTTTCTGCGTCTAAACGAGGGAAGATAGGTGAACCTTGGCTAACAACTTTAGTATCCTGCGGGAATTCGCCAAAACGTAGTTCTTGTAATTCCTTAGGTTCTTCGTCTAGACCTAATTGTTTGAAAATCTTCGTTGATGTTTCAATCATAATAGGTTGTAACAGAATCGCTGTAATTCGTAAGCTTTCGGCTAAATGTACCATAACACTATTTAGTTCAGCTTCTTTGTCTTCTTCCTTGGCTAATTTCCAAGGTTCAGTCTCATCAATGTATTTATTGGCTCGTGCAATTAATACCCATATTTCTGAAAGCGCGGTGCTAAATTCCATCTTATCCATCGCTTCGCGGTATCGACCTACGACATTAGCAGCCGTCGTCGACAGTTCACTATCATAAGGGGTTACCTTAGAAGCGTAATCTGGAACAACACCTTCACAGTATTTATTAATCATCGCAATCGTTCGGTTTAATAGATTCCCTAGATCATTAGCCAGATCATAATTAACCCGCGCAATAAAATCTTCAGGGGTAAAAATACCGTCACTACCAAAAGGAACTGATCGTAAAAGATAGTAACGTAAAGAATCTAAGCCATAACGTTCTACCAACATTTCAGGATAAACGACGTTCCCTTTAGATTTAGACATTTTTCCGTCTTTCATTAATAACCAGCCATGAGCAAAAATTTGTTTAGGTAAAGGTAAGCCCAAAGCCATTAACATAATTGGCCAATAAATCGTATGGAAACGCACGATTTCTTTTCCTACCATGTGTACATCAGCTGGCCAAAATTTTTCAAAATTCGTTTCATCTTCTGAGCCATAACCTAAAGCAGTGATATAGTTTGACAAGGCATCAATCCAAACATAAACCACATGTTTAGGATCAGAATCAACAGGAATGCCCCAATCAAAGGTCGTTCTAGAAACCGCCAGATCTTCTAATCCAGGTTCGATAAAGTTACGTAACATTTCATTTTTACGCGACTCTGGGCGGATAAAATCAGGATGTTCTTCATAGTATTCCACTAGCTGGTCGGCATATTTACTCATCCGGAAAAAGTAGGACTCTTCTTGAATCAACTCAACTTCGTGACCACTAGGAGCTTTACCGCCGATGACAGTTCCGTTATCGTCACGATAAACTTCTTCTAATTGTGTTTCGGTAAAAAATTCTTCATCTGAGACAGAATACCAGCCTTCATATTCACCTAGATAAATGTCTCCTTGATCAAGCAATTGTTGGAAGATCTTTTGCACCGCTTTTTGATGATAATCATCTGTTGTACGAATAAATTTATCGTAGCTTATGCCTAAAGTCTTCCATAATTTCTTAACATCAGCCGCCATTTTATCCACGTAATCTTGCGGTTCTACTCCTAGTTCCTCTGCTTTATTTTCTATTTTTTCTCCATGTTCATCTACACCAGTCAAATAAAATACGTCAAAACCCATCAGACGTTTATAACGAGCCATCGCATCACAAGCGATGGTAGTGTAGGAATTTCCGATATGTAATTTACCACTAGGATAATAAATCGGCGTAGTAATAT
>JAKDZT010000096.1 GCA_030462125.1 Tetragenococcus sp. | reverse complement strand
CTTATAATAACGATTTAAAAGTTGATAGTGATACTTTAAAGCCATCAATCAATGAAATAGGAACTTTTAATTTTACAATTTATCCCAATAACCCCGGCTGGGGAAAAATACAGCCACTCACGACACTTATAAAAGTGGAAGATGTGCCGCATAATTTTGTTGTATTTGAAGGGCGTATTTTACAGCCTACAACAGATCAAAGCGATGATCGTGTGCTAAGTGAATCGTACTTATGCGAAGACGAAAAAGGTTATTTACATGATAGCGTGCAAAGCTGGGAAAAATTCACAGGCGACCGCACGGGAGAACAGCTATTCCGCAAAGCAATCGCAACTCATAATGAACAGGTAGAAGATTATAAAAGATTTGAAATTGGCATTATTGATATGCCGGATTTATCCGATAACGTACGTTTTATGGACGATACAAAAAGCACGTTTGATAATATATCTGACAAATTATTGGAAAGTGATAATATCGGCGGCGAATTGCGGATAAGAAAAGAAGGAAACGTGCGCTATATCGATTGGCTTCAAGCAATTGGCGAAGATAGAGATACACCTATACGATTGCGTAAAAATCTATTAGAAATGACGAAAGATTTAGATCCGACAGATGTTATCACTATGTTGTTTCCACGAGGTGAAAGAATTGAAGATGATGAAGAGAACCAAGGCCAATCAAAACCACGTCTGACGATTGCCAGTGTTAATAATGGTCGTGAATATCTTATGGCAGAACAAGCTTTAATTGACGAGTTTGGTATTCAAGGTGGCTTTAAAACTTGGGATGAAGTCACTCAAGCGAATATTTTAAAAACAAAAGGACAACAATTTTTAGATAGACAACTTGTTGCTACAGGTAAGTTTACGCTGGATGTTATAGACCTGTCTTTACTTAATTTAGATCCTGATCGTTTTTGGTTAGGTAATACCTATCCCGTAAATAACCCGCTCATGAACATTGATGAGCGGTTACGTGTCGTTGATATGAATATAAAAATTAATGCACCGCAAGAAACTGAGCTGAATTTCGGGGATAAAGAGTTAACGCTATCTCAATATCAAAGGTCACTCACGAAAGAGCGAGAACAAATGCGAATTGTGCAAGATACAGTGCGCATGCAATCCAATCGAGTGGAAAAAGTTCGTACGGAACTATCAAACGCACAGCAAACCATTGTCGATTTGCAAGAAACTGTAAAAAATGGCGATACAAATGTTCAAAATCAAATAACGGCGATTATAGACGATTTACAAGTAATCGCTGGTATGGTTCCTGACGAGGAAACAATGACAGATATCGAAACAGATATAACCGTTTTACAGCAAAATAAAACAATTCAAGATAGTAAAAATTTGAGCTACGAAGAAAGATTAAAAAACCTTGAAGAAGCAATAAATAAAGAGGAGTAGATAATTTTGACACGAGAAACAGAATATAGAGATTCAACTCCAGTCGATTTTCCAGATGATTATGAACAAAGTGACATAGATCCACGAGTTGCTAGAAGAACAAACGCAGTACGACAAAAGCAGTATGGCAAAGATGTGAGAGAATCTATGGCTCAAGCAGAAGAGATTACTTCGGTTATTGCTAATCAAGCAAGAAACATTTCACAAGATGTTGGCAAAAGGCAAGGAAACGTTGAACAGCGATTTGATGACCAAATTGCTGGCAGTACAAACGACGACGAAGTAATCGATGCTAGAAATTCTAACATCACGGGAGAAACTTCAAAAACGTTAAAAGTTAGATTAGACGGCATGGAAGAAAATAGCGTGCATAGAACAGAAGATAAAGCGACGTATGAAAATGCTTCTATTGGTACTGATGATAATACTTATATGACCCCACATAGTTCGGCGGTTGCTATTCAGAATCAATTATTTAAAGGCGAGGGCGCTTCTGTCCACTATATTGCACATAGAGGGAGTAACAAGGACTTCCCAGAAAATTCAATGATGGCTTTTGAAGCTGTTACGCGTCATTGGGGCATTGAAACAGATATTTCTGTTACAAAAGATGGACATTGGGTCATCATGCATGATGATACAGTCGATAGAATGACAAACGGCACAGGTGCTATCGCGGGTAAAACACTTGATGAAATTAAAAAGCTTAGAATTGACACAGGAACAAATTTAAATGCCTTAAGTGACAAACAAAAACAAATCCCTACTTTAAATGAATATTTAGCTATTTGTAAGCGCCGTGGTGTTGTTCCGGTGATTGAAATAAAAGCAGGGTCTTATACAGCTGCTAACTACGATACATTAGTTGAAAATTTAAAGCAGTTTCATATGGTACAAGGCGTTATGATTATTTCTTATAGCTTAGAAGCGTTACAAGAAATGAAAAAAAGATTGCCACTAGTACCAATGCAATTTTTAGTTAACAGCATTACAGGTACAATATTAAATCAAGCTCAAGACTTAGGTATTAATAGTGGTATAAGCGTTAAATATAATCATCAATCAGTTACCGCTGAGAACGTACGTAAGGCACATGATAGAGATTTGTCTGTATGTGTTTATACAGTTCCCGACACACGTTTTGAAGAAGTTATTGATTTGGGTGTTGATTTTATCACAACAGATAGCAAGTCGGGAGATTTACGTTATGCGAAATTAGACCCAGTAAATGGCTTTGTTATTAATAACAACCATGGAATGCATGAAGTGTTCGTTGAAGAAATGGCCGGCGGTAGAGCGCATTTATATTTCGTTGTACGTGGCGGTACAAATAACCGCTTTGATGTATTACTAAGATTACCCGAATGGGCTACGCCTGTCATGCATACGTGGGAAAGTTGCTTAATTAAAGTAAAAAATAATGTAACAACGCTAGCTTCCTTTGATGTTATGGGTAATGTTGGCGACGGTAATAATAAACCCGGAGACGTACGTGTTTCCTACGGTTGGGAACAGCGCGAAGGATGGGCAGCTGGAAACGTTATTTATCCAATCTATTAAAAAGGAGCTGATAAAATGCCAGTATTAAAAAAAGGCGAGATAAAAGTACGAGCAACTGCCTATGGCACAGAAGTTAAATCAACTGGCTATGTTTTTTATAGCTACGATAAAAAAGCTTCTGCTTTATTTTTCCAATTTCGCAACCAAAACGGCGAAACAACTGACATCGCAAATGCTAAGATTCGTCTGTTATTGATTAAAAATGATAATGAAGAAAAAGAGTTTATACCCAGCCAAGAAGACTTTGAAATTATTAGTAAGCCGGGTGGAACAGCAAAATTTGTACTGCCTGAAATGCTTTTAGCCTATCAAGGAAAAGTAACGGGATATGTCTATCTCGAATTTAACGACGGAAGCACTACCGATGAAGGGCAATTCACTTTTCGAATTCGCCGGTCAATGATTACACATGTACTTCCTGCCATGGGAGACAAATATGTGCAAGATTTTGAAGATATCAAAGAAAGAGTAGAGCAAGCTGAAGATAGCGCACGAAATGATTTTAAAGATAGTGTAGAGAGTACTGGTAAAGCAGAAACGAAAGCTAAAAACGACATGCAAGATAGTGTCGACCAAGTAAATAAAGATTATCAAACTTGGAAAGCCGAACAAGAAGAGCAACAAACTACTTTTGAATCAGACACCAATAAAACTATAAATGGAATCAATACAAAAGTAGAAGAAACTCAAACCAAAGTCTCTGACCTCGAAAAAAATGCTGATGATTTAGCTACAAAACAATATGTTGAAGAGTTTAATGAAACGATTACAACACAGTTGGCACAAAAAGGAAATCAAGAAGATTTAGAAAAAACTAATATGAACCTAGAACAAGTTGCTAAAAGAGTAAATGTTTTAGACCGATTACCTGAAAACCTAACAGGGCTTATTGCAAACTCAATAATCGCAATACCCGAAAAAACAATTCCGTTAAGCTGGAATGCGGTTGATTGGGAATTAGGTTCGATTGCGACGGTTTCGGGTGCACCAATCACTGGGACAATAAGAATACGCACGCCAAATTTTTTAACGATTGAACCAAATACAAAGTATGCAACTTTTCTAGTTACAACAGACGATGGTAGTAATGCTAGCGAGAGTTTAATAGATTATTTTTTTTACAAAGATGATAACACGTATATTGAAAGTACAGGGTGGCTTAGTAATAATCAATCATTTACCACGCCATCAGAAACAAGTAAATTAAAGGTGGTAGTCCGAAATGTAGTCGATAATGTAACAATCACAACAGAATATATAACCGTAGCAAAACCTATCTTATCGAGGGTTTATTAGGGGGCAATATGATTAAAATACAAGGTCACAGAGGTTATCCAGATGCTTATCCAGAAAACACCATGCCATCTTTTATAGCAACTTATGAGACTGGGGCATTCGGGTTTGAAATGGATGTAAGAATAACCGCAGATGGTGAGTATGCGATAATTCATGATGAAACTTTAGACCGTACTACAAATGGAACAGGTACAGTTAAATTTGTTAATTATTACGGTTATATTGATACATTGGATGCAGGAAGTTGGTTTAGTCCTGTATTTACTGGCGTTAAAATTCCGACACTAGATGACGTGTTAAACGAGTTTAAGGATAAAAACGTGAAGTTAATACTTAATTTTTATTTCACAGGTAGCTCTAAAACATCAGATATTCACGGTGCAATTGATAAGGTTGTCTCAAAAGGTATGACTAACCAAGTTCACATATTTGCGCCACCCGATGATATTAATATCGCTAAAGCATACAATCCTAACCTTTATACGTTAAATGGTGGCATGGCTACAATATCAACGTATCAAGATATATTAGACAATGCTATAGCAAATAATCACAATGCGGTTAGTATCTCATCCAATGCGAATGATACCGATGCCACAACAATGATAAATGACATTAAAAGCTCAGGAAAAGAAGTACATGTATCGTATTTAACGAGTAATTATGAAAGTAGGGTTCAAAGGTTTGTTGATTTTGGAGCTGATTATATTTTGGGTAACGACCCACTAATCATGCAGAATTACGTTAACAGTATAAGTCCAAATGATCCACCACCTGATGAAGAACCACCTGACTACACAAAAAATCCAGCTAGTTTTATTGTTAATTCAGAGCATACAATAAATAAACCTTACGGAACGCTTAAATCTGATTTGTATGTAGTTAAGAGTTACGGGTTTGTAAAAGGTAATCAACATCTTACGAAATAAATCTCTTCCGTTTACTTCTAGTTATGTTAAAATTAATTTAAAAACTAGATTGGGAGAATAGTAAATGAATCGTTTTAAAAAAGCTATATGGGAACTTTGGGTGAATGGAATTAGTGGGTCTGGAATTATCCCCGGCAGGTTGAGGATATTTATGTATAGATTGGGCGGAATGAATATTAAGAATGCTGGGGTGAGGTCAGGTTGCGTATTTAACGGCACAAATATTGAAATTAAAGACGGAGCGTTTATTAACCACAACACTTTCGTTAACTGTTATGAAAAAGTGACAATAGGTAAGAATGTCTATGTTGCATTCGATGTCTTAATTACCACCAATTCCCATGAAGTTGGCGACCCAACTCAAAGAGCCATTAATAACGTTAGATCACCAATTAATATCGGTGATGGAACTTGGATCGGAGCCAGGGCGACAATACTTCCCGGAGTGACAATAGGCGAGGGGTGTATTATAGCTGCAGGCGCTGTTGTTAATAAAGATTGCAAGCCAAACGGTATGTATGCAGGTGTTCCTGCCAAGCGGATAAAAGAATTGCCTATTAAAGAACATTTAAATAATGTTAAATAAAATGAGGGTACTTTAAGTTGAATAGATTAATATATTGGTTTGAATGTAAGTTCAAAAAAAGCACAGGTGTAGTTTTTATGATGGTAAATGTATTGTTTGTGGGAAAAAACGCAATGAATATTTGATGTAAACTGTGCGGTAATGAAAACAATTAAAGAGGTAATTAAATGAAACAAACACATTTTAGAAGAGGAGGAAGACGAAGAACCGCCAAAAGAATAAAGCAACGAGGTAGGCCTAAGGGTGTGCCTCTTTTTTATGGCTTGATACTTTGATTTTTAGTTAGTTAGGAGGTGGTTCGTTGGAACTTGAGGACCGAGTAAACGAACACGACAAGAAGATAAAACAACATGATAAGGAAATCGCCCGCTTGAGTAATAATCTCGTGGAAATGCAAAAGGACTTAAACAATGGTTTAGCTCGTGTAGATGAATCCAATCGTTTTCTACGGGAGCAAAACACCCGCCAGTCTGAACAAAACAACGAGATACTGCAAGCGATTCTAAACCGCAACGACAACTCGGAAAAACGCAGCCATGAACTTAAGATGCTTAATTGGTCAAATCTTTGGAAGATCGTCAGCGTATCGGCAGGGGCTGGCGGCGTGATAAGCGCTATCGTGCAAATGCTTTTCAATTGAAGGGAGGTGAATTCATGGACTTAAACGACTACTTGATCCCCATTATCGTGGTAGCTTGCTTAATCGTAGGCTATGTCATACGTGTGACACCAGCTTTACAGTCTGCGCGGGATTATATCCCACTGATTGCTTGTATCCTAGGGGCTGTATTAGGTGCTGTTATCCAAGAGGTAACAGTTGAAGCTATCATTATGGGAGCAGTCAGTGGGCTAGCTTCCACGGGTTTAAATCAAGTTTTCCGGAAATCTTTAAATTTAAAGGAAGGGGCTAGCGAAAGCTAGTCTCTTTTTGCTTAGAAAGGAGGAACATATTTGAAAAAAGTTAAAACTTTACTCGTGACAGCAATCGTTGCTGTTATGACCTTTGCGCCAATCGTAAGTGCAGGCGCATACTCGATTGATACCACGTACAATCAAATGCGTTCGACAC
>JAKDZT010000095.1 GCA_030462125.1 Tetragenococcus sp. | reverse complement strand
ACTGCTTATATTATATTAAGACTAGAAAGTAAAGAGGAGGTGACATAATTAATACGTACGAAATAGAAATCATCAATTTACTTTTGTCACAGGATACGGTTCATTATTCTGATATCGGTGAAAAAATTAATAAATCAAAGAAGACTATTGCGAAGTATCTTGACCACATTGAACGAGAAGTTTTAAAGTATGGTGTTCAATTAAACCGGAAAAGAAATGTGGGGGTTTATTTTTCAGGAAGCACTGAAGCGTTAGCTGTTGCAATTCAAAAAGGAGAGTTAACTGAAGTTTCTGAAGGTAGGGATGAGCGGATTGTTTCTATCTTTTCCACTTTATTAACGTGTGAGGGGCCAGTGTTGATACAGGATCTAGCTGATTCTTTATATATCAGTCGTAGTACGCTTGAAAATGATTTAGCTAGTATTAAAGAAAGACTAGTCGATAGTGGAGCAACCTTAAAAAATACTCATCAGGGCATTTATATCAATGCTTCAGAAAAGATCAAAAGAAAACTTTTATCACAATTGTTAGAAATGTACTGGGGGAAAAATAATTTTTGGCCAGCATCTAAAAAAGCAACTATGATCGATAATTCAATTTTGCAATCGTTATCACATTTGTTTGATTCTGAAACTGTGCAAAAAGTATTGGATTCGTTAAATCAGCTTCAAAAAAGAGTCAATTTAAAGCTAGATGATTATGAATATCAATCTTTAACGGTTCATTTAGTTATAGCCATTGAGCGGCTACGAAAGGGTGAACCGTTATTAGGCAAAGAGTTAGATGTTAGACAAGATGAGTTAAAAGATAGTACAAAATTATTGGTTTCTATCTTAGAAAATAGTTTTAAAATGAAACTTCCTGAAGACGAACAAAGGTATATTAATATCCATATTTTGGCTGCTGAAACAGATAATAAAAGTGTTTCAGATGATGTACGAATATTTAATTTAGAAACAAAAAGCGACCTTGATACCTTTTTAAGAGAATCGCTAACTGATTATGATGAAGTGTTAATTGGCAACTTACTTTTGCACTTAACACCAGCTATCAAGCGTTTTTCTTTAGGGTTAAATGTTTACAATCCTTATACCGTAGAAATAAAAAAATTTTTTTCTTTGGCTTATAACATGGCAGTTGATTTAAGTATTAAATTAAAAAAGGTTTATAAAGTAAATATAAACGAAGATGAGATCGCTTTTATTGCTTTGCATATTCAGGCATATTTGGAGCGAAAAGAATCAAAAAGAATCGAAGCTGTCATTGTATGTAGTACTGGTTTAGGCACAGCAAGGTTGCTGGAACAAAGAGTTAGAAAATATTTTTCTGATCGTTTGAAAATCACGAGGGTAATCTCGTTACAGGAAATTAAAGAGCATCCTATTTCCGAAGAGTTAATAATTAGTACGGTAAATATGCAATATGAAGAGGCTCCAGTGATAAAAGTTTCCCCATTTTTGGATGACTTTTCAGCTAACGCGATTAGTAATAAAGTTGATGAATTAATTGACAATCATGAACATGCGAATGCGTTTATGAATTTAATTGATAAAAATTTAATCATATTTGACCACAAACCAAAAGCAAAAGAAGAAGTCATTAGAGAAATAGGAGATCAACTCGTAAAAAATGGTTATGGGTATAAAGGGATTGGTATAGCAGCAGTGGAACGTGAAAAAATAGCAAGTACAAAAATAGGGTTTGTAGCTACTCCACATGCGCCAGTGGATTACGTTAAAAAACCATGTATTAGTGTATATGTCAATCCAGAAGGAATTTCTTGGGATCATGGGAAAGTGAATATTATATTTTTCCTTGCTATGAATGAGGCGATAAAACCTGAAATCCAATTAATATACCAACATTTTAACGACATATTAGAAAATGATAAACGATTAAAAAAGATTCTTCGCTTAAAGAATAAAGAAGAAATTATTGGCTTACTGAGGGGGAGCTAGATGGTGCACAATAGCAATATTAGAAAGTTTATAACCAGCGACAATATTGTGGTCGATATGAACGCAGTAACAAAGGAAGATGCTATTAAGCAACTTTCAAATATTTTACAAAAAAATGGTGTTGTAAATGACGCAGAAGTTTTTAACCAAGATGTTTTAATTCGAGAGAAACAAAGTACCACAGGAATAGGTAATAATATAGCTATTCCTCATGGAAAAAGTCCTTCTGTTAATATCCCTTCATTTATCTTTGCAAAGAATAACTTACCTTTAGAATGGGACTCTTTAGACGGTAGCAAAGTAGATATCATTTTTTTGATGGCAATACAAGGCAAAGATGAGCGAAATGAACATTTGAAAATGCTAGCTGACATTTCAGAGCGTTTAATGGATGATCAATTTGTTGAAAATATAAAAAAAGAAAACGATCCACAAAAATTATTGAAAATATTTACGGAAAAATAGGAGGAATAATATTATGACAAAAATTGTTGGAGTAACTGCATGTATTGCTGGAATTGCACATACTTATATGGCGAAAGCTAACTTAGAAAAGTTTGCTAAAAAGGAAGGGATAGAAATTCACGTAGAATCACAAGGCTCTATGGGTATTGAAAATAAACTTACACAAGAAGAAATTGATGAAGCTGATGTCGTTATTTTTGCTGTAGATACAAATGTTGCGCAAAGAGACCGTTTTGAGAATAAAAAGATTTTAGAAGTAGGGACTTCAGAAGTTGTTAAGGATGGGAAACGTACTGTAGAGCAAGCTTTAGAACTTTGTAAATAAATCTAGCGAGGAGGATTCGTTATGAAAAAAATCGGGAAGGAAATTATGAATCATTTTCAAAGTGGTGTTTCTTATATGATTCCACTTGTTACTGCTGCGGGACTTTTGACTTCTATTGCAGTAATTTTTGGTGGTAGCGATGTTTGGGATACAACAGATACCTTCTGGGGCGTTGTGAGGTTGATCGGAGAGACTGGTTTAGACTTTATTGTTCCGATGATTTCGGGCTTTATTGCTTATTCAATTGCCGACCGACCTGGGCTGGCACCAGCTTTTATTTGTGGGATGATTGCTAACGAAATGGGTACAGGTTTTATCGGTGGGATGTTTACCGGTATTGCAGTTGGTTATTTAGTAAATTACTTGAAGAGGATCCCTATGCCTAACCAACTTATCACTTTAAAATCTCTAATTATTATCCCTTTTCTTTCAACGGGAATTGTTGGTCTTGTTTTATGGTATGTTCTTGGGACACCAATTACTGCAATGAACGAGGGGCTTACATCTTGGCTGAACGGAATGTCAGGAGCTGATACCGCTTTACTTTCTGCAATACTTGGAGGAATGATGGCAGTAGATATGGGTGGCCCAATCAATAAAGTAGCGTATGCATTTGGTACTGCGTCGTTTTCTTCAGGTAGTTATGGTGCTAGTACAGCAATGCTACTGGCTATTGCAATACCACCATTGGGAATGTTCTTGGCTACATTATTTAATAAAAAGCTATATTCGGATGAAGAAAGAGACAACGCAAAAACTGCAATCATTATGGGTTGTGTTGGCATTACAGAGGGAACAATCCCGTTTGCTGTATCTGATCCTTTAAGAGTAATCCCAAGTATTGTTGTAGGGTCTGCTGTTGCTTGTGGACTTAATGGCTTTTTTGGTATTACTCATGCCACCATGTTATCAACGATTATGGCAATCCCATTTACTTCCAACGTTTTGCTCTATTGTTTGTCAATTATAGTTGGAGGACTAATTACTGCTTTAATGGTTAATGCATTAAAATCATTAAAATTTAGAAAAACTGGGGAGGAAAGTAACTAATATGGCACGTGCTAACATTGTGCAACATACACATTGGGATCGAGAATGGTATTTTACAAAAGAAGATTCCATTGTGCTCAGCGACCAAGTATTTACAGAAGTATTAGATGAACTAGAAAAAAATCCAGAAGCAAATTTTTGTTTAGATGGGCAAACTTCGATTGTTGATGAATATTTGGAAATTCAACCAGAAAAATTATCGACGATCCAACAATTAGTTGCTGAAAAGAGATTGTTTATTGGGCCATGGTATACACAAACCGATGCATTATTCGTTGATGCAGAATCAATTTTACGTAATTTAGCGATTGGTATTACTGACGCAATGAATAAGTACGGAGAACCGATGAAAGTCGGCTATTTACCTGACACCTTTGGTTTTAACGCACAATTGCCAACTTTATTAGATCAAGCTAGTATTTATAGTTTTATATTTTGGCGAGGCATAGATTTTGATAAGATTTCTCCGTCACCATATTTTAAGTGGCATGGTCTAGGTACAAAATCAGTTTACGCGATGAATTTTCCTTTTGGTTATATGACAGGCGTGTTGACACTTGATGCACAGAACGATACAGAAACTTTTGTAAAAGAAAAATTAGACCCATCAATAGAATTTTTACTAGAAAAAAATGTTAATCAATCAGTTCTTATTCCTTCTGGCGTGGATCAAAAAAACATGTTGTTAAATTTTCAAAATACCATTGAAAAAATAAATCAAACAAGTCAGTATCAAAATGTTATCTCGGATTACCCTACTTTTGTGGAACAGATTAGAGAAGAAAATAACCTACCTCAATATCAAGGAGAATTAAGAGAACCTGTCTATGCTAGAGTTCACCGTTCGATTGGTTCTGTCCGCTCTAGATTTAAACTCAATAATTTTCGTTTGGAGCAAACGATTTTGCGCCGAGTTGAACCATTAATAGTCATTGCTAAAAGTGTGGGTATTGAAATAAGCAATGGTCTATTAACTCGTCTTTGGAAAAAAGTTTTAGAAAATCAAGCACATGATAGTCTTGGTGGCTGTGTTTCTGATAACGTAGCAGAGGATATTTTCCATCGAACAAAAGAGGCAAATGAGATAGCAGAAGGTTTAGAAAATCTTATTACTAAAAGGATCGCTGGTGCTTTAGAATTAAACAGTAATCAGGTCCTAGTATTCAATACGGATATCGCTCCTTTTAAGGGACAAAAAGACGTTCATATTGTGACTCGCACAAAAAATATCCATTTTAACAATGGAGAACAAGCTACAATTTTACAAGAAAAATACTATCCTGAAAGAAAAAACGTACTACGAGAGACCTCGACTGGAAATGACTTTATTACGGAGCCAAGCTATTTTGAATTAGATGTTCGCGTTAATGTAGAAATTCCAGCACTCGGTTATACCGTTATTGAATTTGAAGAAGCTGAAGAACAATTACCTGAAAAAGTTTGTCAAAACAAACAAACGATCAGCAATGACAAATACACGATTTCATTTATAGATGGGGAAGTTGTTCTAACTACTAGAAACGGTCAAAAAATAAATGATTTTTTGCGAATTGTTGATTGTGGAAATGACGGCGATACTTACGATTTTTCTCCTTTAGCAAATGAAGAAGAAATTTCATTAGATTTTCAAGATGTTTACAGTGAAGTAGATGAGTTTGGACAAAACCTAATTATTAATGGATCAACTGAATTACCAACGGATTTAGCTGAGCGTGTTAAAGAAGATGGCGCAAAGCAACAAGTCGACTATCAGCTGATACTTCGTTTAACGGAAAATGATGCCATTGAAGGAAAAATAGTGATCGATAACCAGGTATTATCCCATCGAATGAGATTACAAGTCCAAGCTGATGATTCAACCAGCTCATCGATCGCTCAAATTCAAAACGGATTTGTGGAAAATACTGCTGTTTCTGTTCCTGACGATTGGCAAGAATATTATGTTGAAAAACCAGTGAATTTACAAGTTTTTGATAAAAGCGTAACAGTTAAACACCAAGATTCTTATATTACATTTTTCTCTGACGGAATGAAAGAGTATGAACGAGAGAATGATAAATTATATGTAACTCTATTTTCAGCAACCGGACAGTTAGGAAAAGCTAATATCGATTGGCGTCCTGGAAGAGCTTCTGGTGACACAACAAAAGAAGGGCATATTATGATGCCGACTCCGTTAGCTCAAGAAACAGGAAAAAGAGAGTTTACTTTTGCGTTACAAATCAAAGAAGGTGCACTTGACTATAAAGCAATAGCTCAAATGGCAAACAAAAGATTAACACCTTCTATTTCTTATCAAAGGCAAACACTAAACCTATTCATTAACCGTTTGGATAATAAAATTTGGCCACAAGAAAACCAACTGTCGTTAGGAAAAGAATATTCAGCTTTTCAACTAGAGACAGAATTGGTGGTTTCAGCAGTTTATCCATCATATACGAAATCGAACGCCTTTGTTTTGCGTTTAGCAAATCCAACGGAAAACAAAGCGAAGTTACCTTCTGAATTTATGCAGGAACATAAGATGATAAATGCGGTTGAAGAAGAAGTTGAAAGAGAAGAGATTATTTATCCATTTGATTATGTTAGTTATTTAGTGGAGTTGTAGTTTCTGACTTTTGAATTAAAGCTATGCATTTTCAAGCAGTTGACCTATTGGTCAGCTGCTTTTTTGCATGTTTTGAGAAGTGCTTAGGTTAAGAAAAATAATTTTTTCACTGCTTATACAGCTAACATACAAAATAATAGTTATCCAAGCATATTAATAATAAAATTATTATTTAAGTTTTAGAAAAAGCAATGTTATGCTAAAATCATAAGAAAATGATTTAACACTTGGTGTTATCAAGATTATGTTTTGTACTAGATTATCAAGATAAGGAAAGGTAGCGTGAAAAAATAAGTTTACAAGAAACCATCAATAAAGGTCGTTATCCTATAGTTTTTATTAGAGAGCCATTTCTAAACGGTACTCGGAAAATTAACCTAAATGGAACCAATTACTTAAAGACTATTGTGGGCTTTTAGATGAAGAAAACCTTTTTTCGTTTATTTATTGGTATAATTTAG
>JAKDZT010000381.1 GCA_030462125.1 Tetragenococcus sp. | reverse complement strand
ACCCTGTTGACCAGCCCGTTTAGTTATCCACAAATTTTTAGAAATCATTCAGGTTAGATATTCGACTTGCTTTTGTGGTGATTATTACTTTAGTTGTTTTAGCCGAAACAGTTGGAGCGGAAAATGTTTTAGGTGCGTTTTTGGCAGGAATTGTTATTAAGTTATTAGAACCAGAAAAGGAAACGGAAGAAAAACTAGATGCTATTGGTTATGGCTTTTTTATTCCCTTTTTCTTTATTTTGACAGGAGTAAAATTGGACTTATCTAGTATGTTTAGCTCTTCTGAAACACTGATATTGATTCCTTTATTTTTAACGGCTTTTTTATTGGCTAAACTACCGGCGTATTTTATTTTTCGTAAATTATTTACTCCCTCTAATGCTTTAGGCGGCGTGTTTTTATCCGAAACGACAATCACACTCGTTTTGCCAGCACTTAATGTAGCCGAAAAGTTAGATGTTATTAATAGCCAACAGTCAGGAGCTTTTATTCTATCAGGAATTTTGACTTGTTTACTTGGCCCTCTTCTATTTAAATATTTTTACAAACCACATGAAGAAAGCCAGAAAAAAACGGAAGTGCATATCATAGGGGTGGGACTAATGTCGATTTCCGCCATACAAGAATTGCCTTCTGAACATTATAGTAAGGCAATTTATACCAACAGTAAGCACCAATATGATACTTATCACAATAAAGAAGCAATGTCTTTGCTTGAAACTTTAGATAGTGAAAACTTGATTAACAATAAGGTTTTTGATACGGATATTCTTGTTTTGGCCCACCAAGAAGCAGATGTAAATTATGATCTTGCTTTAAAAGCAAAGGCCTACGGAGTACCTCGTGTTGTTTTGCGATTAGATGTTCGTGATCCCAAAAAACGAACGACGATGGAAGAAGATTTAAAAAGACATAGTATTGAATTTTTCAGTATGTTTGATGTTAATGTAGGTATGTTGCGTAATGCTATTGAATCACCTGCTATCTTTGATTTACTAACAGCTACAGATTTTCGTTTAAATGAAATTACTGTGACAAATGCTAATTATGGTGATATGATGATTTCGCAATTGCCAGAAGTTACTCAAGTGATCATCAGTCGTATCTTCCGCCAACATGAACCTATTATCCCTCACGGTAGCACTCGTTTGGAACTAGGGGACCATTTGCTTTTATCCGGTAGTAATGAAACAGTGGAGTATTTGAGGACACTATTAGAGATAAATAATGAGTAAAAGCTATGATTTATAAATTACAAAAATAAGCTAAAGAATCTGTCTAGCCAAATTCTTTAGCTTATTTTTTTGCTCAGAAATCTGAATGAATAAAAGTATAAGAAAACACTGTTCGTTCAGAGGTCGATCGAATAGTGAAAGGGGGAAACACTGTTCATTCAACAGTCGAACGAATAGTGAAATCCAAGAACAATATTCATTCAAGTACTGAACGAACAGTGAAATGAGGGAACACTGTTCATTCGGCAGTTGAACGACGTATGAACGAGCGTCAATAACCAGAATTTAAAAAATTTCAGCTAAAAACTAGGTAATATTTCACCTGAATGATTTCTAAATTTTTCCAAGGTCCGTTTAAACCTTGGCAGGATCTTT
>JAKDZT010000012.1 GCA_030462125.1 Tetragenococcus sp. | reverse complement strand
GTTTTTCCAGTTATTTAAGAAAAACGAAGCTTGCTTTAGCACATCAAAAAAATACCTTAAAATGTGAAACAATAGGATTTAATCACATTTTAAGGCACTTCGTCTTTATTGGAAGCTTTCGGTTAGTGGCGGCACAACTTGTTTCTTACGAGAAACAACACCTTTTAAGAAAGCTCTATGGTTTTCTAAAGTAACATTAAAGGCTTTTTCCACCATTTCAGTTGGTTGTCCGACAACAAGTAATTCTGAATCACTGTCTAAAATATTGGTTACTAATAATACAAATAAATCATAGTTATTCTCTTTATTAGCATTTGCCATCGCTTCTTCAAGCTCTGCTTGTCGATCAAATACTTCTGGTAAATCCACGGTATTCACTTGAGCGATACGTACATTTTTGTCTCCCATAGGAAAACTTTTTGCATCCATATCCAGTAATACGTTCGCAGATTTATTACTCAAGTTAGTTCCTGCTTTTAGCATTTCTAAACCATAAGTATCCGTGTCTACACCAGCAATTTCGGCTAGCTCTTTGGCAATGTCAATATCTTCTTGCGTACACGTTGGTGATTTAAACAACAATGTATCAGAGATAATTGCGGATAACATAATACCAGCAACAGCTTTTGTAGGCGTTAATCCAGCCTCTTTGTATAATTTCAAAATAATGGTGCTCGTGCACCCTACAGGTTCAGCACGATAATACAGCGGATCGGCTGTTTCAAAATTTGCTATACGATGATGGTCAACTACGGATAAAATATTGACTTCTTTGATGTCTGCTACACTTTGTTGAAACTCATTATGATCAACAAGCATTACATCGGTTGTTTCACTTGCAGCTTTGGTGATCACACGAGGTGCTTTAAGGTTGAAATAATCCAACGCAAATTGGGTTTCTTCTCCTGCTTCTCCTAAAGCAACAGCTTCAATATCTTGCCCTTTTTTTTGTTGTAATTCAGAAAAAGCAATTGCTGCCCCAATCGCATCAGTATCTGGATTTTGGTGACCAAAAACTAAAATTTTTGCCATAACTTTCACTCCAATCTTTCCTTCAATAGTCATGATAGCAAAAACTAAAAAAAAATTCCATTGTTTTTAGACAAAGGTATAAAATCGATTTGCTGTGTGTCCATTTTCAACAAAAAACACGCTAAAACATGATGAAAAATTTTAGCGTGCGCTTAAGCTTAATTATCGGGTTTGGTATCCAGTATATTGCTCGACTTGTAGAATTTTTTTCGCATTTTCTACACGATCTTGTCCAGGCGGTTCGATACCTTCTAATGGATATTTTATGTTTAATTCATCCCATTTGTAGCGTCCCATGGTATGATAAGGCAAAATTTCAACTTTATCTACATTACTTAAAGACTGGATAAACTCGTTTAAACGATCTAAAAATTCATCATAATCGCTACGGAATGGTACTAATACATGACGAATCCAAACAGGTTTTCCAATTTCCGATAAATATTTTGCCATTTCTAAAATATTTTCGTTCCCATGTTTGGTTAGTTTTTTATGTTGTACCGTATCGATGTGTTTAATATCAAATAACAGTAGATCTGTATAATTCATTAGTTCCTCAAACTTACTGAAAAAAGGCTCTTTTCTAGTAAAAGGATTCCCACAAGTATCAAGTGTAGTATTAATCCCTTGCGCTTTAGCTTTTTTAAATAAATCAAGTAAAAAATCCATTTGTAATAAAGGTTCTCCACCGCTTACTGTGATGCCCCCTTTTTCTCCCCAATACGCACGATATTTTACCGCTTCTTCTAAAAGATCATCAGCCGTACGCATTGTAGCTTTTGGATCTTTGATCTTCCAAGTATCAGGGTTATGGCAAAACTGACAGCGCATCCGGCATCCTTGGGTAAAGATAATAAAACGAACACCTGGACCGTCTACTGTACCAAAGTTTTCCGTGGAATGAACCCGACCCATAACTGGACTCGTCATAAAAATCCCTCTTTCATTTTAAAAATCAAAACATCAACTAACTAAAGCCGTTGCTTGCTATATTTTTGGTAAAACCAGTGGTCATTTAAGCATGGCTAGCTTTTAAACCATTATTTAAAAGAGGGTAACAAGAGTCTTGTCACCCTCAAAAAAGTTTTTTACATTCTATCGTGCGCCGTTCTTGAAATCACGTCATTTTGTTGTTCTCTTGTCAAATCACGGAATTTAACGGCATAACCCGAAACCCGAATCGTTAAGTTAGGGTATTTTTCTGGATGTTCTTGCGCATCAAGTAGCAAGTCGTTAGAGAATACATTGACATTAATATGATAAGCCCCTTGGTCAAAATAACCATCTAACACATTTCTCAAATTCCCAATCCGTGTATCTTCATCTTTTCCTAAACCAGTTGGATTGATCGTTTGTGTATTTGAAATACCATCCATAGCATTTTCGTAATTCAAACGAGCTGTAGAGTTCAATGAAGCTAGCAGACCATTCTTTTCACCCAAATATTTACCATCTTGGTAGCTTGGGTTAGCTCCTGGAGCTAATGGTTTACCAGCACGACGTCCATCAGGAGTATTTCCTGTAGCTTTACCATAAACAACATTTGAAGTAATGGTTAACAATGAAGTCGTTGGTGCTGAATCACGATAGGTGTGTTGACGTTTAATTTGTGTGATGAAATATTCTACAATCCAGTTAGCCATTTCATCAGCTTCTTTATTATCATTACCATAGGTTGGAAATTCGTTTTGTGGTTCATAATCTACAGCTAGACCAGTTTCATCACGAATAACTTTGACATTCCCATATTTGATAGCCATGATACTATCAGTTGCATGAGAAATACCTGCAATACCAGTAGCAAAAGTACGTTTTAAATTCGTATCCATCAAAGCTAATTGAGCTGCTTCATAAGAATATTTATCATGCATATAGTGGATGACATTCAAGGTGTTTACATAAAGTTCTGCTAACCAAGCGAGCATATCTTTATATTTTTCCATAAAGTCATCGTAATCAATGGTATCGCCAGTAATTGAACGATACTTAGGACCTACTTGTTTTTTCGTTTTTTCATCAATGCCGCCGTTAATCGCATAAAGCACAGCTTTACATAAGTTAGCACGAGCGCCAAAGAATTGCATATCTTTTCCTGTAACTGTTGCAGACACACAACAAGCAATCGCCACATCGTCTGAGCCCCAATTGGCACGGAGTAAATCATCATTTTCAAATTGGATAGATGAACTTTCTTTGGCCATTTTAGAGGCAAATGTCCGGAATCCTTCTGGCAAATGAGAAGAGTATAACACTGTCATATTAGGTTCTGGTGCAGGTCCCATATTTGTCAAAGTATGCAACAAACGGAAATCGTTCTTGGTTACGAGTGAACGTCCATCTATTCCCATTCCTGCAAGAGATAAAGTCGCCCAAACTGGAAATCCTGAGAACAATTCGTTATATTCAGGTGTACGCGCAAATTTTACCATACGCAATTTTAAGACCAATTGGTCAATTAGTTCTTGCGCTTGAGCTTCTGTGATTAAATCTTGATCTAAATCACGTTGGATATAAATATCCAAAAACGCAGAAACTCGACCAAATGACATTGCGGCACCATTTTGTGACTTAATAGCACCTAAGTAACCAAAGTATAACCATTGAATCGCTTCTTGCGCTGTTTCTGCTGGACGAGAAATGTCAAAACCGTAAGAAGCAGCCATTGTTTTCAAATCATCTAGCGCGCGAAGCTGCTCAGTGACCTCTTCTCTTAAGCGAATGACATCATCTGTCATCGTTCTATTCCCTGTATTAGCTAAATCGTCTTGTTTTTGTTCAATTAAATAATCGATACCATACAAAGCAATTCGGCGATAATCCCCAATGATACGGCCACGCCCATAAGCATCTGGTAGCCCTGTAATAATTTTATTAGAACGAGCACGACGCATTTCGGGAGTATAAGCGTCAAAAACGCCTTGATTATGTGTTTTACTCCAATCGGTAAAAATTTTGCTCATATCTTCGCTAACTTCATAACCATTCGATTGCAAAGCGTTATTGGCCATCTTGATGCCACCAAATGGTTGAAAAGCTTGTTTTAACGGCACATCGGTTTGTAGCCCAACAATTTTTTCTTCCTCTTTATTTAAATAGCCAGGGCCATGCGAAGTGACAGTCGATGGAATATCAGTATCCATATCGTAAACGCCATTTTGATCATGTTCTACTTCAAATAATTCTTGTAATTTTGCCCATAATTTGTCTGTACTTTCTGCAATTGGCTCTAAAAACTTGTCATCTCCACGATATTCTGTATAGTTTTCTTGAATAAAATCACGTGTGTTCACTTCGTGACGCCAAGTTTCTCCTTTGAACCCTTCCCAAGCAGTCGTGTGTGCGTTCTCTGTATTATTTGTTACAGATGCCATGTGATGCTCCTCCTTATTTTTTATGCCTTAATGCAACAGCTTTACTGTGAACAGTATAACACGTATCTTACTTTTTGCAAACTCTTACATGAAATTATATTAACAAAATTACTTTTATATTAAAATACTAAGTATAAAAGACCTTAATAGCAACGTTTTATCATGTGATTAAAATTTCATTTTGTTCTTAAAATCCAAGTAAAATATTGCACAATATTAATGAAGTAATTTTCTGTAATAGTACAGAAGTGGAAATTGTAATAGAAACTAATACAGTTTTGCAAAAAAAAGAGGCTGTTAAGCCTCCCTTTTTACTATTCTTCTATTGGGTATGCAAATTTTTCATGCACATCGATGACTTTACCACCTTGTTTTTCCTCTAAAGCAAATGAACCATTA
Organism: Tetragenococcus sp.; assembly: GCA_030462125.1. Classification (GTDB taxonomy): domain Bacteria; phylum Bacillota; class Bacilli; order Lactobacillales; family Enterococcaceae; genus Tetragenococcus. The sequence goes on along the minus strand of JAKDZT010000012.1, from coordinate 20,313 downwards.
GAAGTGCGATCATTGATCGGATAGTGGTTTGTCTGAATTTCTACCTCTTGTCCCTTTTCGTTCGTAAGGATCAATATCTTTTCTTGTCCGTCACCCATATAAACAATACGGTGCGGACTCTTCTTTAATTCCCTTAAGATCATAACGCCTCGTTTCGCTCGGCTTAATTGGTTTAACTCTTGAGCAAGCATACGCTTTACCGCACCTCGCTGTGTTACGATGACTATGGGATTATCTCCATTACTATAGACTAACATACCACTGGCGACTTCATCATCTTCTTTAAGATTAATTGCTTTAACGCCACTTGCTTTGGCGCCCACCACTGGAACTTCAGCTAAGGTATAACGTAATCCCATTCCTTTGTAGGTTGCTAAAAAGACATCTAGTTCTTCATTCGCTCCAACCAAAAATACATTAAGCAATTCATCTGATTCGTCTTTAAACTTCATCGCAGTAGCTGCGCGGCTCTTATAAGTACGCCAAGGCGCAAATTCATCCATGCGCGTTTGTTTAATCATACCGTTTTTAGTCATAAACACAAAGTTTTTGCCAGGATCCATTTCACTGTAACTATAAACTGCTAAAATCACTTCATCAGACATAAAGTTCAACAGATTTTGTGAAAGATGCTCTCCTGTATCTTTCCATTTCAAATCCGGTAATTCAAAAATCGGACGATAAATCACATTTCCTTTATTGGTAAGAAGTAATAGATTATCTAAGGTATTTACCTGCTGACAAAAAATGATCTCGTCACTATCTTTCATGCCAACTTCTTCTGGTTTAGAAGCACTAAAAGAACGCAAACTACTACGCTTAACGTAACCTTCCTTTGTCACTACAGTCATAACATCTTCTGATGGAACTAAAACTTCTGTTTCAATCTTAATTTCTTCAATTTCTTCTTCAATTTGCGTCAACCGCGGCGTACTAAATTCTTTTTTTACTTGGCGTAGCTCTTTTTTAATCACTTTCATTAATTCTGTATCATCTTGCAAGATTTTTTGCAATTCAGTAATATAAGCCGCCAATTCTTTCGCTTCATTTTCTAGTTCCGTAATATCGGTATTGGTTAAACGATACAATTGTAAATTAACGATAGCTTCTGCTTGGGCTTGTGTGAACTGATGCTGGATGACTAAATTATTTTTAGCATCTTTTTTATCTTTACTAGAACGAATCGTTGCGATTACTTGATCAAGAATAGATAAAGCTTTCATCAAACCATCCACAATATGTTGCCGTTTTTGCGCTTTATTCAATTCAAATTGACTACGTTTTAGAATAACATCACGCCGGTGTTCGATATAACTTGCTAAGATATGTTTTAAATTAACTTGTTGAGGACGCATGTGATCGATGGCGACCATATTAAAACTATAATTGACTTGTAACTCGGTATTTTTAAATAAGTAATTTAATACCCCTTGAGTGTTAACATCCTTTTTTAATTCAATAACCATCCGTAAACCTGTCCGATCACTTTCATCACGCACTTCTGCAATACCTTCGATTTTTTTAGCTATACGAATTTCATCAATTTTTTTCACTAAAGTCGCCTTATTCACTTCATAAGGGATCTCGGTGACTACAATTTGCTGTTTGCCACCACGCAAGTTTTCAATTTCTGTTTTAGAACGTAGGATAACTTTGCCTTTTCCTGTTTCATAGGCCTTTTTAATTTCTTCTTTGCCTTGTAAAATCCCGCCTGTTGGAAAATCGGGCCCTGGAATAAATTCCATTAATTTATCCAAAGAAGCATTCGGATGATCGATCAAGTACACCGTACCATCGATAATTTCGGCCAAATTGTGCGTAGGAATTTCCGTTGCGTAACCTGCTGATATCCCGGTCGAACCGTTAACTAATAAATTAGGATATTTTGCTGGCAATACAGTGGGTTCTTTTTCGGTGTCGTCAAAGTTTAAAACCATGTCTACCGTATCTTTTTCGATATCAGTTAACATTTGTCCACTTAATGCTGACAAACGGGCTTCAGTATAACGCATGGCAGCAGGTGGATCGCCATCCATACTCCCATTGTTCCCGTGCATTTCAACTAGAACTTCACGTAATTTCCAATCTTGGCTCATCCGCACCATAGCTTCATAAATACTGCTGTCACCGTGTGGATGATAATTTCCCATGACATTGCCGACTGATTTAGCAGATTTACGAAAACTTTTATCGTGAGTATTACCGTCGTTATTCATTGAAAACAAAATCCGGCGTTGGACGGGTTTTAATCCATCACGAACATCAGGTAAAGCACGCTCTTGAATGATATATTTCGAGTAACGACCAAAACGATCCCCCATCACTTCTTCTAATGTTAACTCTTGAATATGACTATTTTGTTCCAAAGACTCACCTTCTATTATTTATCAAATAAGTTCTTTTCTTCTAAAGACTCTTCGTAGTCCGGAGCTTTTTTCTCATCCGCAGATTCAGCCGTTTCTAAAATACTACCATCTTCTTCTAAGCTAAACTGTACATGAGATTCGATCCATTTTCTTCTAGGATCTACTTTATCTCCCATTAATGTCGTCACGCGGCGTTCCGCTTGGGCGGCGTCATCAATTCTAACGCGAACTAGAGTCCTATGTTCGGGATCCATGGTCGTTTCCCAAAGTTGTTCAGCGTTCATTTCTCCAAGTCCTTTATAACGTTGTAATTGATATCCTTTTCCTAATCCTTGAGTAACTTTTTCTAACTCTTCATCAGTCCAAGCGTATTCATTCACCTGTTTTTTTCCGCTACCCTTAGTCACTTTATAAAAAGGAGGTAGTGCAATATAAACTTTACCTGCTTCCACTAATGGTTTCATGTAACGATAGAAAAAGGTCAGCAACAACACTTGGATATGAGCACCGTCAGTATCCGCGTCGGTCATAATAATGATTTTGTCGTAATTACAATCTTCCAGACTAAACTCAGGCCCCACACCAGCGCCAATCGTATAAATCATGGTATTGATCTCTTCATTTTTCAAAATATCTTGCATATTGGCTTTTTCGGTATTAATTACTTTGCCGCGCAAAGGTAGGATCGCTTGAAATTTTCGATCGCGTCCTTGCTTAGCCGAGCCACCAGCTGAATCTCCTTCGACCAAATAAAGTTCATTTTTTTGTGGATTTCGAGACTGCGCCGGCGTCAATTTCCCTGACAGCAGTGATTCGCCTTTTTTTCTTTTTTTGCCATTTCGACTTTCTTCACGGGCTTTTCTTGCAGCTTCACGTGCCTCCCGTGCTTTAGTGGCTTTTCTAACAAGCATTTGACTCATATCACTATTTTCTTGCAAATAAAAAATAAGTTGTTCGCTAATCACATTATCAACAGCAGACCTAGCCGCAGGGCTCCCTAGTTTTTCTTTGGTTTGTCCTTCAAATTGTAATAAGTTTTCGGGGATGCGTACTGATAAAACAGCAGCCAGTCCTTCACGAAAGTCGCTGCCTTCCAAATTTTTATCCTTTTCTTTTAATAATCCAACTTTACGTGCATATTCATTAAATGATTTGGTCATAGAAGCTTTCATTCCCGCTTCATGAGTTCCGCCATCTTTCGTACGCACATTGTTAACAAATGAAAGAACATTTTCTGAATAGCCATCATTATATTGAAAGGCAAATTCTACTTCAATACCATCTTTTTCCCCTGAAAAATATGCAACGGGCGTCAAAGTATCTTTTTCTTCATTTAAATAATCAACAAATTCTTTAATTCCCTCTTCATAGTGAAAAGATTCCTCTACTTTTTCTTCCTGGCGTAAATCAGTTAATGTAATTTTTACACCTTTTAATAAGAAAGCTGATTCGCGTAAACGTTCAGACAACATTGAAAAGGAAATTTTAGCAGAGGAAAAAACTTCCGGATCTGGGAGAAAATGAACCATTGTACCATTGGTTTCTTTGGTTTTTCCTATTTTTTTCAACGTTCCATCAGGCTGTCCGCCATTTTTAAATACTTCTTTATATTTGGTACCATCACGGACAATTGTTACTTCTAGCCAACTAGAAAGAGCATTAACTACACTGGCACCTACACCGTGTAGACCACCAGAAGTTTTGTAACCTCCCGCTTGACCAAATTTTCCGCCCGCATGTAATACAGTAAAAATTACCTCCACCGTAGGAATTCCCGAGGAGTGCATCCCTACTGGCATTCCACGACCATAGTCGACTACTTGAATACTATTATCTTCGCAAATAGTAACGTCAATTGCTTGGCCGTAACCAGAAAGTGCTTCATCTACGGCATTATCCACAACTTCATACACCAAATGATGTAAGCCGCGCTGGTCCGTGGAGCCAATATACATCCCTGGACGTTTTCTTACTGCTTCTAATCCTTCTAGTACTTGAATGGAAGCATCATTATATTCATTGGTTTTTTTTGCCAAAGTCAACGCTCCTTATGTAATTATTTTCCTTTATATTCGTATTTTAATAAGACTACCTATAAGACACACTATATCATACGCTAAAAAGCAAACAAAAAAAAGAAGAAAAACCTCGAATTGAAGTTTTTCTTTAGAATCAATTCTCCTATTAAATGAACCATAGCAAATCTTTATTGTGAAAAATCGCAAGACAAATCCACTCTACTATAGATAATAATTATAAGCCGATTTTGAATAATAGACTTTTTTACAAAATGAAACATTCATTTCTTAATCTTTTGACCTATATGATGGAATAGGACATTATTTTCCTAATTTTTTGTCCTATACAATTGAATAGGACATTCGTCTCATGTTATTTTGTCCTATTATTGCGAAAAACAATATAAGCCTGCACTTTTTTGTCTTAATAGGTCATTAATTCTAAAAATCTTTGTCCTATTCTATAAAATAGGACATTCATCAACTAACCTTTTGTCCTGTATTGTAGAATAGGACATTATTTTCCAAGTTTTATGTCCTATCGCCAACAACACATAAAGTAAATGCCAAACTTCATTATTTTTGATTCAATTTTCCTAATTCAATTTTGACGCAACGATCCATCACAATATCATTGCGCCCAGCGTCTTGTAATTTTTTGGCTGCTTCTTCATTTTCAATTCCTAGTTGTGCCCAAAATACTTTGGCGTCAGTTTCTAAAAAGTCATCCGCAACTTCAGGTAAAAACTCACTACGACGGAAAATATCAACAATATCAATCGGTTCTGGGACGTCTTGTAAGCGAGCATACACTTTTCGTCCTAGTACTTCTTGTCCTGCTAGTTTCGGATTAACTGGAAAAATATTGTAGCCATAATCTTGTACGATCTTTGTTATTTGATAACTTGTCCGTTCTGTATTATCACTCAAACCAACAACTGCGATGTTTTTTGCTGTTTTTAAATATTGTTGAATTTTTTGTTCGTCTGGATTTTGAAAAGCCATGATTATCTTACTCCTTTAAAAAATTATTGTATTCTTTTGCAACAGATAAGTTCATTTAATTTGTTGCTTTTATGTTTTCATGCTAAAATATTGCTAGTCTAACAAAAGGTTGGTTCTTATGAAAATCATTCTATTAATAATCATTGCCTATTTACTAGGCTCTATACCTTCTGGTCTTTGGATTGGAAAGCTATTTTATAAAAAAGACATACGAGAATATGGTAGTGGTAATTCTGGAACGACCAATACCTTTCGTATATTAGGAGTTAAAGCCGGTTTTGCGGTCTTTCTTGCTGATTTATTAAAGGGAACTTTGGCCACCTCTTTAGCTTATTTGCCTAATACAGATATTAACCCACTGTGGTTAGGATTATGCGCCATTTTGGGTCACGTTTTTCCGCTATTTGCCAGATTTAAAGGTGGCAAAGCGGTGGCGACAAGTGCAGGAATGCTATTAGGTTATCATCCACTTTTCTTTTTTTTCTCACTAGCCATTTTTTTAATACTACTATTTATTACAAGTATGGTCAGTTTGTCTAGTATGATCGCAGCAGTCATCATCACAATATCTACCTTTATTCTACCCACTATTTTTCCTATGATTTTGCCGGAACAAGATGGGTTATTGTCTTGTATCGCTGTTATTGTCACTGCATTTATTTTCTATTTACATAGGCAAAACATTCAACGAATCTTAAAAGGGAATGAAAGCCGCATTTCTTTTGGACTAAATAAAAAACCAAAGGAAAAATAAGGAAACTGGAACAAGAGTTTTCTAACAATGTAGACGAAAAATGGTCATTGTTAGAGGCCCTCGCTCCAGTTTCTTTTTTATTTAACAACAATGGCATATTTCGTATGAAAGCTATCATGTGCTGCTAGTTTTTGTATTCCTAATTTCTCCGACAACTCCCCAGAAGCAGTTAATGTGTCTGCAAGGCCTGCCCAAGGTTCAATACAAACAAAGGGAGATTCTTGCGGATAAGTTGACCAAAAACCTACATAAGGAAAATTCTTAAAAGTCAACGTGACCGAATGAGGTGATTTTTCATTACGAATCGTAAAAGCATTTAACCCTTTCGTCTCATAAATTAACGCGTCATTTTTGAACAATTCGTGGTTTAAGGCTATCGTCGTATTTGTTTGGCCTAAGGTCCGTTGCTCAAAATCAATTAACCCATCTTTTAATGATAGATTAATTCTTGATTTCATAGGAGAAGGGTCAATATAATAATCAGTAAATGCCATTGAATCTTCTAAAGGAACGTTAAATGCTGGATGGCCACCAATTGAAAAGTACATTTCATTATCGGCAGGATTTCTCACTTGATAATCTACAGTCAAGCCATCGCCTCCCAGAACGTATTCAATAATCAATTCAAAATCAAAAGGGTACATTTCTTTGGTTGTCGCAGTACTTTGCAATCGAAAACTTGCTGCATCTGCTTTTTGCTCAATGACTTCAAACACCATATCCCTAGCAAAACCATGTTGAGATAAGTGGTAAGTTTTTCCTTGATAGGTATAAGTATCTTCTTTGAGCGAACCGACGATAGGAAACAATACCGGGGCATGCCTTTTCCAATGCTTGGGACCTGCTTGCCAAATGTATTCAATATCTACATCTTTACGTTTTAAACTAGTTAACTCAGCGCCTTTTTCATTGAGTACTGCTTTTAAGTGATCCGTTTCAATGGTGATCGCCATCGCACATTCCCCTTTTCTTCTACTCTTAGGCTTTATCTAATTCATCTTTAAAACGATGATTCAATACTTTCAGATAAGTTCCCTTCATTCCTAACGAACGAGATTCAATAATACCTGCAGATTCAAGTTTCCGTAAGGCATTAACAATCACCGAACGAGTAATGCCGATCTCATCAGCAATACTGGAAGCTGTCAGACGACCTTCATCGCCATCTAGCGCTTCAAAAATCGCTTGTACAGCTTTTAATTCACTATAAGAAAGGGTGCCAACCGCCATTTGTACTGCTGTCTTACTGCGAACATCTTCTTCGATGCTACGAGATTGTTGATATAAAATTTGCATACCCACAACAGTAGCACTGTATTCAGCTAGCACTAAATCATCTTCATTAAATGGTTGTTCAATACGAGATAAGATAATCGTACCTAATCGTTCACCAGCACCAAAGATGGGAACAACCGTTGTTAACCCGTTAGGATAGACCTCCCGTAATTCCACAGGGAAAGCCGTCATATCATTTTCGATGGTAATATTGGCTTCTGTTTTTTTTAACTCATCTACCCGATCCGTATAGCTTTTAGGAAATTGCTTTTGCAAAAACATATTTTTAACCCGTTCATTATTCACATCCAATATTTCAGCAAAACCCAATACGCTGCCGTCAGCGCTAATAATATAAGTATTACTGTTTAAAATATCTCCTAATACTTCTGCCATTTCGCCATAAGGCAAGTCGGAATCCATATTAAACGTATTATTTTGCTGCAATAATTCGTTGATCTTTCTAGTTTGTTCTAACAGTGTAGTCATGATCTTCTCCTTTAAATGTTTTCAGCTATTTCAATCCAACGTTTTTTACAGAATGTAACGACTTAAGTCCTTGTTTTTCGCAATGTCAGACAGTTTATCTTCCACATAAGCCTCAGTAATCTTAATTTCACCCATTTGCATATCCGAAGCTTCAAACAACAGATCTTCCAATAATTTTTCTAAAATCGTGTGCAAACGTCTAGCGCCAATATTATCCGTATCCCGATTGACTTCAAACGCAATATTAGCGATCTTTTCAATCGCTTCTTGAGTAAATGTCACACTGACATTTTCAGTGTCTAGTAAAGCGACATATTGTTTAACTAGCGCATTATTAGGTTCTTTTAGGATTTTAATAAAGTCTTGGGCATTCAAATCATTTAATTCAACGCGAATTGGAAAACGTCCTTGTAATTCAGGAATAAGATCACTTGGTTTAGATACATGAAATGCCCCAGATGCAATAAACAAAATATGATCTGTTTGTAATGCACCGTATTTAGTATTTACTTGCGAACCTTCCACAATTGGTAGAATGTCTCTTTGTACACCTTCTCGTGAAACGTCGCCGGATTGTTCTGATTTTGCAGTCACTTTATCAATTTCATCAATAAAGATAATCCCACTAGATTCAGCCAAATGTAGGGCTTCACTATGAATGTCTGCATCATTAACTAACTTCGCTGATTCTTCTTGAATGAGAATCTCTCTGGCGTCTTTTACTGGTAATGTCCGATCCACTTTTTTCTTAGGAGTTAATTGAGAAAAGGCTTCACTTAAGTCAATACCCATTTGTTCTAAGCCATTATTCATCATCGGGTTTTGGCCTTTTTCTTCTTCTACTTGAATCGTTACTTCCCGATTATCCAAAACTCCTTTTTGTAATTGCTCAAAGATGGATTGGCGATTACTCTTGATCTCTTCAGTCAACTCTTCTTCAGGTTCTTCGGGTTCTTGTGGTTGTTGACCTTGATTAAACATATTCATCATTTGTTCGTATGGATTTTTATTTTGCCGTTTTTCTTTTTTTATTCCCGGCACTAAAGCTTTAGCTAAACGACGATTTGCTTTTTTTGCCGCTTGGCTATATACGCCGCTGTATCGCTCTTCTTTGACAATTTGGATCGCATTTTCTACTAAATCACGAACCATTGATTCCACATCACGCCCTACATAACCGACTTCGGTAAACTTCGTAGCTTCTACTTTGACAAAGGGGGCGGAAATCGTTTTTGCTAAACGACGCGCAATTTCTGTTTTTCCAACCCCAGTAGGACCTATCATCAAAATATTTTTAGGGGTAACATCTTGTTGCATTTGTTCATCTAATTGTAGTCGGCGATACCGGTTACGTAACGCAACAGCAACGGACTTTTTCGCTTGGTCTTGGCCAATAATATAACTATCTAATTCACTTACGATTTCTTTTGGTGTTTTTTCTCTGTTAGGCATAAAATTAACATTCCTCCACATTGATATCATGGTTGGTAAAGATACAAATATCGGCTGCAATATTTAATGCATTTTCAGCAATTTCCTTGGCAGATAATTTGTCACTAGCGTATTTACGCATTGCTCTAGCAGAAGCTAGTGCAAAATTCCCACCTGAACCAATCGCTAGAATACCATCATCAGGTGTAATCACTTCGCCTGTTCCTGAAACTAAAAGCATTTCTTCTTTATTCATAACAATTAACATCGCTTCTAGTTTTTGCATCGAACGTTGAGTGCGCCATTCTTGTGCCAACTCAACGGCAGCACGTTGTAAGTTTCCATGATATTCATTTAGTTTTTCTTCAAATTTTTCTTCTAAAGTAAACGCATCAGCCACGCTTCCAGCAAAGCCAACTACGACCTCACCGTTATAGATACGACGGACTTTTTGCGCCGTTCCTTTCATGACAACTTGTTCTCCCATGGTTACTTGACCGTCACCAGCCATAGCAAATTTACCATCTTTTTTGACGGCACAAATCGTCGTTGAATGAAATTGTGATTCCATTATAATTGTTCCTCCTAATTTTAAGTCAAATTCATGCTCTGGGATGAAATTGGCGATAATTTTTTTGTAAATTTTCTTTGGTTACATGCGTATAAATTTGCGTCGTTGACAAATTCGCATGCCCTAATAATTCTTGAACCGTCCGCAGATCAGCACCATTATTTAACAAATGCGTAGCAAAGGTATGGCGCAGCATATGCGGATGAATTTGCGCATTCAAACTACTCTTTTTAATTATTTGCTTTAAAACATACTCAATTCCCGTTGAGGTGATTCCATCTCCCAAACGGTTAACAAAAACAAATTTATGTTCTTTATGGTATTTTTCCATCAAAAAAGAACGCCCTTCAGATAAATACACTTCTAATGCTTCTTGCGCATAAGCTCCAAACGGCACATAACGGTCTTTATTCCCTTTTCCATGGATAAATAGCACACTATTTTCCCAATCAATTTGTTCAAGGGTTAATAACGCACATTCACTTACACGTAGACCTGAACCATATAAAACTTCTAATAACGCACGATCTCTTTGTTGTAATGGTTCCGATCCTTGAACACTGTCAAACAACGCTTCAATTTCTTTTTCATAGAAAAAGCGTGGAAGTTTGACGTTCTTTTTTTTCAAATGAACATAAGAAAAAGGATTTTCTTTTATCACTTCTTGTTTTAGCAAGAAATGATAAAACGAACGCAAGCTGGCAATTTTGCGACTGACAGTATTACGACTAAATTTTTTTTCATTTAGTTCACTTAAATAGACACGCACATCCCGGTGATCAATCTGTAAATAATTATCGTCACCAGAATTTTTTAAAAAAGCGAAAAAGTTATTAATATCTTCTTCGTACGCTTCCTTTGTCTTTTCGGAATAACCGCGCTCAACCAAGAGATAGCGATAATATTCATTAGGCCAATCTTTTGTCATCTTGCACTTCCTCTGTTCCGTATTCTTCTAAAATGTAGCATAGTAGCAGCAAAAACACAAATGAATTGTCAGAATTTAACTAACATTTCAAAGTATTTTCACAATTAAAAAAATTGTGAAATTCGCTCTTATTAAACAAAAACATTAAAGAAGAATTTAGCTATTTATGAAAAGTAAATACACCCAAAATTTAACATATACGGAAAATAGATAAACTTTAAGCTAAATTTTGCTCTTATTTGTATATATGGTAGAAAGATAAAAGGAAGTGAGTTTTAACTCCTTCCATAACATTCATTATAACATAATAAACGAATGGACGCGAACGTTTGGACCCCTATGATGTAACGTTTTAAGTTATAAAGGTGTATTTTACATAAGTTTACAAACATTCAACATCATAGGTCCAGAGACAGAGAATAGAATACGAATTGGCTCCCATGTTTGAAAAGGTAGGGGGACAACTTCTGTTCTTACTTTAGTTTCCCCAATTTCTAGGGCCCCTTTTTGGATCCTACCCTAGTTTTCCCGATTTCTAGAGTCACTTTCCTGATCCTACTCTAGTTTTCCAATTTCTAGGGTCCCTTTTTGGATTCTACCCTAATTTTTCCGATTTTCATTAGTAGCTATCACAGTCTAATGACAAATAACAACTTCTTCTTTTCACCACTATAATCCTCAATAAATTTTACACTTTGAACCCCTATATTAAAAATATAGAAGCACAACAAGAAAAATTTCCACGAATGTCGATTGACATCATGGAAATTTTTTTGTTTATTTTTGCACGTCTTCTTGATAATCACAATTGGAGCAAACCACTTGTTTGCCGCCTTTTTTCTTTTTTTCTACCAAATAATGGTCACATTTAGGACAATTACGTCCGACTGGTTTATTCCAAGAAATAAAGTCACAGTCTGGGTAACGATCGCAACCATAGAAAATCCGGTTCTTTTTCGATTTTCTTTCGATCACTTGGCCTTTTTGACATTTAGGGCAAGTCACTCCAATTTCTTTAACAATTGGTTTGGTATTACGACACTCAGGGAAGTTACTGCAAGCATAAAATTTCCCGTATTTTCCTAATTTGATAACCATAGGATGACCGCAAACATCACAATCAAAACCAGCCGGTTCATCTTTAATTTGGATTTTTTCCATTTTTTCTTCGGCAGTTTCCAATTCTTTTTCAAATGGTGGATAAAACCGATCAATGAGTTTCACCCATTCTTCTTTACCTTCTTCAATGCGGTCTAAACTATCTTCCATTTCAGCGGTAAAAGAAACATCGACAATGTCAGGAAAGAAATCTTCAATGAGACGGTTGACAATTTCTCCTAGCTCTGTCGGTTCGAAACGTTTTTGTTCAAGTTTGACGTAATAACGTTTCTGGATCGTTTGTAAGGTAGGAGCGTAAGTCGATGGTCGTCCTACACCGTTTTCTTCCAACGTACGAATGAGTGTTGCTTCACTAAAACGAGCAGGCGGTTGAGTGAAATGTTGGTTAGGTGTGATATCTTCTGATTGTACGACATCCCCTACAGCTAAGTCTGGCAAAACATTTTCTTTGTCTTTTTTGCCATCGTCACGTCCTTCAACATACACTTCCATAAACCCTTTAAATTTGATCTTAGAACCATTAGCTACAAAAATAACACCATTTTGTTCTAAAGTAGCCTTTACTGTGTCAAGAATAGCCGGCTTCATTTGGCTAGCGACAAAACGTGACCAAATCAAACGATACAATTTTAATTGGTCTTTATCCAAATGCTGGCCAATTTCTTCGGGTGTACGTAAGGCGCTTGTTGGCCGAATAGCTTCATGGGCATCTTGCGCACTTTGCGCATTTTTTGCTTTTTTATTACTGTGAGCAGCATATTCTTTCCCATAGGTTTGCTCGATAAAGTCCGTTACTTCCTGTTTAGCACTATCGGCAATCCGTTTAGAATCGGTACGCATATAAGTAATCAACCCAGTAGTTCCGCCTTTTCCTAGAGAAATTCCTTCATATAATTGTTGGGCAATCATCATTGTCTTACCCGTACGGAAATTCAATTTACGCGCAGCCTCTTGTTGCATACTACTTGTGGTAAAAGGAGCAGCAGGATTTCTTTTCCGTTCTTTTGGTTCAACTTTTGTTACATTATAGTCTTTTCCAGATAGTTTTGCAGTTACTTCTTTAACCGTTTCTTCATTAGGTAATTTTTTCTTTTTACCATCAACACCCCAAAAATTGGCTTTGAATTTTTTACGTCCTTTTTTGAAGTTCCCGTCAATGCTCCAGTACTCTTCTGGAGTAAAGTTTTGGATTTCTTTTTCACGGTCAATAATCATTTTAAGTGCGACAGATTGAACACGACCAGCACTTAGCCCTTTTTTCACTTTGCGCCAAAGAATAGGACTGATTGAATAACCGACTAAACGGTCCAATACACGACGCGCTTGTTGGGCATCCACTAAATCCAGGTCAATGGATCGAGGTTCTTTAAAAGCTTCTTTGACAGCTTCTTTGGTGATTTCATTAAACACAACCCGGTTCTTATCGTGTAGATCTAATCCTAAAATATAAGCCAAATGCCAAGCAATTGCTTCTCCTTCTCTATCCGGGTCACTTGCAAGATAGACTTTTTCTGCTTTTTTAGCATGTTTTTTTAAATCCTTAATCACATCGCCTTTGCCGCGAATTGTAATGTAGTACGGTTCATAATTGTTTTCGACATCGATCGCCATTTTACTTTTAGGTAAATCACGAACGTGTCCAACACTGGCTACCACTTTGTAATTACGACCAAGATACTTTTCGATCGTCTTAGCTTTAGCTGGTGATTCTACAATCACCAAGTATTTATAAGCCATTAAAAGGCCCCTTTCTTAAATGCTTCTTTTCTATATATAGTGCCATTTAATTTTCGAATAACAAATCGTAGCCTATCATAGCCATTTGGCAAAGCTTTGTCAAGCAAGGAAACACAGTTCGTTTAAAAAGCCGTCTAGAAATCAGGCAACTCTTCTAAAATATCTTGGACCGAAACCACGCATTTGGCGCCGTCTTGAATCAAACGATGACAACCATCAGAATGTCCTGTTAAAATTTCACCAGGAATAGCAAATACATCTCTACCATAATCTAATGCTAATTGAGCTGTAATCAAAGAACCACTTCGTTCTTTTGCTTCAATCACACAAGTTGCTTTACTTAGGCCAGCAATAATTCGATTACGCATAGGAAAATGATGCTTTTTAATGGCTGTACCTTGTGGATACTCGCTTAAAACTAAATGATTTTTCTTCATTTCGCCAAATAATGGTAAAACTTCTCTTGGATAACAGATATCTAAGCCACAGCCTACCACGCCAATTGTTAAGCCCCCATACCGAATTGCCGTTTCATGGCTCATGCGGTCGACGCCCCTAGCTAAACCACTGACAATGACAAATTGTTTTTCAACAATCGTTGGAAGCAATTTACGAATAACTTGAATAGAATAATTTGAAGCCTGTCGCGCGCCTACAAAAGCCAGACGTGGATACTCTAACAAGTTCAGATTTCCTGCATAAAAGATAACCAGCGGTGGATAAGGAAGTTCTAATAATTCTGCCGGATAATTCGGGGACAACCAAGTAACATACTGCTGATTCTGCAAAGTTTCTTGTAGCCAATCTTCATTAATTGCGCGAAAACTGTCCCGAAACATTCCTTTATATTGATTCATTTGTGCGATTTGAATAATGTCTTCAGCAAAAAAATTTTCCGCTCCGAACTTTTCATAGAATTTTACAACCTTCCATTTGCCGATCAAACCAATTCCTTTGCAATAGGTAAGCTTTAGTATCGTTTTTTCAATCATTGACAATTCTTCGTAGTCCAAAAAAAATCCCCCTCTTTTTTGTATTCATTAATAAGTACGCAAAAAAGGGCGATTTCTTTTTTATAAATATTTTTTTATAGGAGCATAAGATTTTCGGTGGATAGCTGTGATCCCATGTTCATTGAGTCCGGTCAAATGCGCCTTGGTTCCATAACCAGCATTTTGATCAAAGCCGTAATAAGGGTAATCCTTATGATATTCTTTCATTAAGTTATCGCGATACACTTTGGCGATAATACTCGCAGCAGCAATAGATACACTTCTAGCATCGCCTTTTATGATCTTTTCTTGCGGAATCAAAAGATCGACAGACATCGCATCCACTAACAAATGGTCCGGTTTTACAACTAAATTTTTTACAGCTTCTTTCATGGCAATTTTACTAGCCTGATAAATATTTACTTGATCAATTTTTTCAGCAGGAACTTCACCAATTCCAATAGCTATCGCTTGGTTTTGGATTTTATCGGCCAACTCTAACCGCTTTTTTTCACTCAGTTGTTTCGAATCATTTAGCCCCAGAATCATCCTATCTGATGGTAAAATAACTGCTGCGGCTACCACCGGTCCAGCTAATGGGCCGCGGCCAACTTCATCAATACCTGCGACTAATTGATGCCCTTCTTCATAGCAAGAGCGTTCAAAAGCCTGCATGGCGTAAAATTGTTCTTTAAGCGCTTGTTCTTTTGCTAATCGTTTTTCTAATTGTGCTAAAAGTCTCTGCACGCCTTTACGTTCATCCGCCTGCAATTGTATAACATAAGGGTCTTTGAGGGATCCAACTTCAAGTAAGCGAGATTTTATCACAGAAATTGCTTCTTTTACCATCTACTCACCTATTTCTTCATAACGATCTAAGGTATATTTGCCCAACTTCCCATCTCTTATATCATGAATGACCCGCTGGCTACCTTTTTCATAATCCTCTTGGAAGCCTTGTTTTTGGGTAATTAACATTAACAATTCAGGCGTTGAAAGTTGTAATTTCTCTTGTGTTAATTGATAACGTTTAGCAAGCTGATCAGGATAAAATTGTTTGAAAAAATCCAATCCATAAATAGCAACATCATCCTGCTGAAATAATTGTTCTTTGATAGCTCCGGTCAAGGCTAACTTTTTCCCCGTTTCTTGATCTTCAAATTTGGGCCATAAAATACCGGGCGTGTCTAATAACTCTAAGTCTTGTTTATAACGAATCCACTGTTGCCCCTTTGTCACGCCAGGGTTATTTCCGGTTTTAGCCTTCTTTTTACCTGCAAGTTGATTTAACAAAGTTGATTTTCCAACATTTGGAATACCGATTACCATAGCGCGGATTGCTCGCGGTTTTAATCCTTTTTCTTGCTCACGCTGCAGTTTTTCGGCTAATGCTTCTTTAGCTTTAGGCAAAATAAATTTACTTCCTTTATTATTCTGAGAATTAATAGCCAAAACGGCAAATCCTTGGCTGCTGAAATAGGACTCCCACTTTTTCGTTTGTGCTGCATCCGCTAGATCAGCTTTATTGATTAATACCAACCGTGGTTTTTGTTGTAAAATTTCGTCTAGCATGGGATTTCTAGAAGAAAGAGGTAAACGTCCATCAACTAATTCAAAAACGATATCAACAAATTGTAATTTTTCCGCGACTTGTCGCTTGGCCTTTGCCATATGGCCAGGAAACCATTGAATGGTCATATGTATCTACACTCCTTTAGGATCATTGTTTATCATAAACTTTTTCTAGCAATGTTTCAATTCTTGATAAATGATTTTACGTTGTCATTTCCCTGCTTCCATTCTTTTTTAAAATTTACTGCCCTTTACAGTAAAAAATCTTGTAAAGTTGAACCAAATCAGCTCTACAAGATTTCTGTTAAATAAATTTCATATGCCGTAAAGGATAATAAACAAAATGGGCCGTTCCAAGAATCTCGTCTTCTGAGATCGCCCCAAAGGAACGGCTATCTTTAGAAAAACGACGATTATCACCGATAACAAAATAGCTATCTTTACCCAATTTTTGGACATCCATCAACTCTTCAAAGTCAAAATCATAGGTATAAGGTATCGCTTCTTTGTCTTTGTTAAGACTATCTTCTAAGAAGGGTTCAGCGACTTTTTTCCCATCGATATACAACTGATCATTTTGATAACTAACAGATTCCCCCGGCAATCCAATAACCCGTTTGACATACGTACTACCATCGGGAAGGTTGAAGACGACAACATCAAAGCGTTTAATACTTGATAGACGCTCAACTAGTACCATATCGCCTTGTGCCATAGTATCTTCCATCGAACTTCCTTGGACTGGTATAGGGATCAACAAAAAGCCCCGAAGCAAGATAGCCAATATGCCAGCGACAAATGAATATTTTATTACCAACCAAGACCATTCGAAAAATCGTTCCTTCTTCATTTAGTCATCGATCCCGTCTGATTCGTCATTTTGTTAATTCTTCAATTGCTTTTTTATACATTGGATCTGTTCCCTGAATTTGTTCAACGACTTCTTGTTCAATAGCTGAACTAGTTTCTTTGTCAACACGGCCGGATGCTTCAATCTCATTTTTTGCTTGAAAATCTTTTACTGCTTGTTCTGTTTCATCGTTAAATTGCTCTCCTTTTGTTTCATATCCTAAAGCTTGTAAAAATTTATTCAAATTTTTACTACTATCAGATTCATCGCCCTTTTGTAATTCTTCATCTTTAGGCAATGGAGGCAGATAAGCATATTCAGGTAAATCAGCTTCAATCGTTGGCTCTACGCCTTTTTCGTTGATCCATTCCCCTTTAGGCGTCAACCATTTCTGTACAGTCATTTTTACTTCGCTATTATCAGAAAAATCACTCACGCTTTGAACCGTCCCTTTACCAAAAGTATGGGTCCCAATAATAGGTATATCGGCCGATTCCTTTAAAGCAGCCGCAAAAATTTCTGAAGCTGAAGCACTATCTTTATCCACTAGGACAGTAGTAGGCTCGTTTACCTTAAAGCCACCATCTAATTTCTTAGAGGCTTTACTTTCTCCGGTAATTTCTTCATCCGTACCAAATTGGACGATCGTTTGATCATCTTCTAAAAACATGCTCGCCATCTCTTCTACCTGGTCTAAATAACCTCCAGGGTTTTGGCGCAAATCAATAACAAAAGATTCAGCACCTTGCTCACGTAAATCTTTCACCGCATCTTTCAATTCTTGCGCTGTATTCTCGTTAAAACTAGCGATTTCGATACTTCCGATCTCTTGATGATCTTCGTCCAACTCATAGGTCAAAGATTCAAGTGGGATGGTATCGCGTTTAATATCTACTTCAAAATTATCATTACCACGTTCAACGGCCAGTTTTACAGTTGACCCTTTCTCTCCGCGAATGGTTTCGACCACCGAACTAAGATCTTTACCTTCTGTCTTCTCCCCATCAACTTCTAGTATTTTATCTTTTGCTCGTAAACCAGCTTTTTCAGCGGGGCTATCTTTAACAGGAGCTTCAGAAACCTCAGGTACATTATCTACAATCCGCAAAGTGGCGCCGATACCTTCAAAATCACCTGATAAGGAATCATCAAATTCTTCAGCTTCTTGCTTTCCTAAATAAGAGGTATAAGGATCATCTAAGGCATCTGTCATCCCTTCCAATGCACCTTCAATTAGTTCATTATCATCCACATCTTCATAATAATTTTCCTGAATATCATCATATAAAGCATGGACTTTATACAAATCATTTTGTGAAAAGGAAGAAGATTGGAAGAATTCACTTGATGTAAACCAATAAACAAGTCCACCGGATAAAAGCGCCACAATGACTAAAGAGGCGACGTACTTGCCAAAAGATATTTTTTTATTTTTCATGTAACACCTCGATTTCACACTTAAAAAACGCTTTTATCGATTATTTTCTAGATACTTCCGCCAAATCCGATCAAAAATATCCATATTGCTTAAGTAGTCGACATTCATCTCTAGATAATCAGAAATTTCTTCATAGTTATCACTTTGTTTAGGAAACTGAATATCTTTTGATGCCTGATTGGCAAATACTTGTTCTTCATCCGAAGGGTTGGGACCTCGCAATGTCATTAAATAATGGTAGAAACTACGCTTCATTTATCCCAGTTCTCCTTTATAAAGGCAGCTCTTTTGGCGTGGTTTCGAGCGAAATTATTAGGATTTTTCTTGTAAAAATCTTGGTGATACATTTCCGCTGGATAAAAAGTTTGCGCTGGTTCAATTTGCGTAACAATGGGTTTATCAAATCGTCCACTGTCTTGTAACGCTTGCCGACTTTGTTCCGCAATTTCTTTTTGTTCGTCATTTAGATAATAAATGACTGGTCGGTAGTTATCGCCACGATCTTGAAATTGGCCAGAAGCGTCCGTTGGGTCCGTTTGTCGCCAATAAAGCTCAACCAAATCTTTATAAGAAATTATTTCTGGATCAAAAATAATTTCCACAGCTTCTGTATGTCCAGTTGTTCCAGTAGTCACTTGTTCATAAGTTGGGTTGTCAACGTGTCCTCCTGTATAGCCAGACACGACTGAATAGATCCCAGCTTGTTCATCAAAAGGCTGTACCATACACCAGAAACAGCCACCGGCAAAAATTGCTCTTTGTTTCATACAATCACTCCTATTTTTCTTTGTCCTGAGGTAAGTATAGACTTACTTGGATGTCATCATCAACTAAATTGATTTTTTCTGCTTTTATAAATAAACCATTTTCCATGCGAAATTGGTCAAGACGTACTAACACTCTCTCTTCCTCTGGATCAAATTCAATCCACTGAGGAAACTTAAAACTTTTTTCAATCATTTTCATCACTTGCGCTACTGGAAGATCTAAAGTGCCAATCGATAAACTATCTGCTTGTAACTCCACATTACCATCGTCTGTAACATAAGGGTCAAAATACAAATAAAAGGTAATGGGCGCGCCCAAAACTTTGAAATCTCCGGTTAATAGAGCTTGGTTTTCTAATTGAAAATGATATTCTACATCAGAATCTTTTTGGTAATTTTGTAAATAAAAATCCATCAATGAATTAATCTGTTCTTTATTGCTATTGATCGATAAAACCGGTTCTCCTTCTCGTTGTACAATCGGCTGTGTATCATACTGTATAACTTCTCTTTGCTGAGTAGCTCGAAAGAAAAAGAAAGCACACAAGCCTAAGATAACTCCTAATAGTACAAGAAAGGCAACCTTCCATTTATTTACTGCAGGTTTTTCAGTTGCTGTTTTTTTGTGCTTTTGTTTTTGCTCTTTCAAGATGCGTTCTCCTCTGTTAACCAGGTACTTTTGGTTGCGTCAATTTTTTTCATTACTTCTTGAGTAACTAATTGGTAACCAATCGTATTAGGGTGAAAATTATCTTCTTCATAAAGCGCCTTATTTTTTACTGTATCTAAATCATTGTCTTCTTGTTCAGAAGTCTCTTCTTCCTCCGTATTGATAGCTGTTTCTCCGTCGGTACCTTTAGAAATCACTTCATTGATGGGTACAAAATAAGTATTCTCTTCATTGTCTACAATTTCTTGGGTACCGTTATCCCAATTTTCGATAATCGTTTGCATATCTTCAATTTCTGGAAAATTAACATAAAAAGGATTATACACGCCCA
>JAKDZT010000380.1 GCA_030462125.1 Tetragenococcus sp. | reverse complement strand
GTATTCAAGCTGTCTCTGTTTTTTTATAATAAAAATAGAATTTAAGAACAAGTAACTTGAGTATATATGATAATTTGGAAAATTTTTTTAGAAATGGTTCTGGTAGATTAAAAAAATGTTGCACCTATTCTTGCAAATAGTAGATACAGCTAAAGACAATAATTAGAAGGAGCACATGAAAATGATAGAAGTACAAAATTTGACAAAGAAATTTAAGAAAAAAGTGGCAGTAGAAGATATGAATTTCTATTTGGAAGACGGCGAATCAGTAGGTTTGCTCGGACCTAATGGGGCGGGTAAGTCGACCACTATTTCCATGATATCGACCTTGATGCCGCCTACCCAAGGGTCGATTAAGTACAATGGAAAAGATGTATTAAAAAAGCCGAATGAATTGCGGAAAGACTTAGGAGTTGTTCCACAAGAGATTGCCTTATACGAAGAACTATCTGCTTATGAAAATATGAAATTCTTTGGAAAAGTTTACGGGCTATCAGGAAAGATGTTAGAAAATAAAATTCAAGAAATCTTGGAGCTAGTCGGGCTGACAAATAGACAAAAAGAAGCGGTGGAAACTTACTCAGGGGGGATGAAACGACGCATCAATTTGGCGGTTGCATTGATGCATAACCCTAAAACATTGATCATGGATGAGCCGACAGTAGGCATCGACCCACAATCTAGAAACTATATATTAGATATGGTAAGGAAATTAAATCGTGAAGAAGGGCTTACTATTTTGTATACCAGTCATTATATGGAAGAAGTCGAAAAACTGTGTGACCGAGTATACATTATGGACGAGGGACATGTGATCGCTTCTGGGACGAAAAACGAGCTAAAAAGTATTCTATCTAATGAAGAAACGATCAATATTCAAGTGGAAGAAGCCAAAGTTGAGTTTGCGGATTTATTATCCTCTTTACAAGGAATAAATCAAGTAATGGAAGATGATTTAGGGTATAACTTGATTGCATCAAAAGGAGAACAGCTACTCGGAGAAATATTTGATTATGCTAGGCAAACTGAAGTTAAAATTTTAGGCGTTCATGTTCAGACACCTACGTTAGAAGATGTATTCCTACACCTAACGGGACGTAAACTGAGAGATTAGGAGGGATGGTAAACGATGTTTAATTTAATCAAAAAAGATTTTTTATCGCTTTCCAAAAGTAAAAGTGACCTTATTGAACTTTTGCTTATGCCTCTTATTTTGATTGTCATCTTAGGATTTACTTTGGGTGATATTCTAATGGGTGATTTTAACGTATCTACTTTTAATGTAGGAGTCGTAAACAACCAAAACTTTGCAGCAGATTTAAACCGTCTGGAAGACGACCTTTTAGAAGAGGGGATGTCAGAAGAGGCAGTTGGTGAACTTATAGCAAGCACTAAAGAAACTGATCCAGCCAGTATGCTAATAGACCTACTGACAGGTGAAGAATTTAAAGATCTTATGGTGGTTCAGGGATTTGAAGATGCTCAATCAGCTCAAAAAATGATGGAAGAAGATGAACTAGCTGGATACATCACTATTCCAGAAGAGTTCAGTTATGAAGTATGGCAGTCCATTTATTCTGATGAGGATCCATCGGCTACATTAGAAGTAGCAGGCCAAGGTGAAG
>JAKDZT010000094.1 GCA_030462125.1 Tetragenococcus sp. | reverse complement strand
ATGGTTAAGAATTGCTTTAAGCAAATTTTGGAATCTTACTTTAAAGCAATTGAACAATTAACTTGACGATTTAAAAAAATAATAGCGGGTAATTAGCGATAGCATTTATCTATTTTTCAGATGCTGGAGAGTACAATTTTTACTTTTATTATGTAATCAATTTGCTATCAAAGTCCTGCTTTTAGCTAAAAAATTTATTATATACTTTTTTAAGGAGGGATCACTTGTTAGATTACAGGCTAGACTATTTAATAGCTGTAAGTCAATTTCATGAACGGGTGGCAATATCTGAAGCTATTAAAAGAACAGGACTATCGGAGGTAAGTTTTTTTCAAGAACTTAATGTGATGAATGATGTTTTATTCTCTAATAATAAATCGATCATTCAATATGATAAAAAAGAAATTTTTTTCCCGAAAAATTTACACGATAATTGGCTTGCTATTGAATTAAAAAAAATTCGTAGTAAGACATATTCTTCAATTGAGGAACGAGTTGCGTTTATTTATATGGCTATTTTTTTAGAAGGAGAAGATTTGACTATTTATCATTTACAAGAAATGCTATCTATTTCTAGAAGTACTGTTGTAAATGACTTAAATCGATTAAGAACAATACTAAAAAAGCTAGATATTTACATTAAATTTTCTAAATCTTATGGCTATGTTTTGTTAGGGAAGGAGGAAAAAATACGGTTAATAGCTAGGGAAATGTCACTTAAACTTTTGAAAAGTTCACATACCAAATTAGGCTTTCTTTATTTAATAAAAAAAGCAGATTTTTATATGTATGCAAAAGTGTGTACTTCTTTTAAAGAAGTTTTACGTGTTTACTCTGTAGAGACTGTTCCTGGAAGATTAGAGGAAACAGAATATTTCTTATCAGCTATTTTAATCCGCATGAAAAAAAGTTCTATAAAGCTGGATAATGAGGAATATATTTTTTTAATTAATTTGAAAACGTTTAAAATTGCTAAGAATTTTTATTTACGTTTTTTTGAACAAAGTATAGACAGCAAAGAAATCGCTTATTTGACAATCATTTTAATTTCTACATTACAAGGCGGACAATACGAACCTTCGTTAGTATTTCTTTTATCTATATCTGACCAAATTATTAACGAAATTGAGCGTTTAGCAGCAATTAAGTTTGCTGATCACGAAACTTTACTATTCAAATTGTATCGTCACTTAGTACCTGCTTATTTCAGAATTAAATATAATATGTCTTCCTCTAATATTATTATCAGTGAAATAAAGAAAAATTATCGGGAGTTATTTCAACTAACTAAATATAGTTTGAAGTCATTGGAGCAGAATTTAGCCAAGGAAGTACCTGAAGATGAAATTGGATATTTTACAATTATTTTTGGAGGTGAAATTGAAAAGCAAAAGAATAGAGAAAAAGCTGACCGTTATCGTGCATTAATCCTTTGTCCAAATGGTACGAGTGCATCATTAATATTGCGATCTGAACTAATTCATATATTCCCGACGATTACATTTAAAGAAACAGTTTCGGTTGCTCAATTTAAAGAATTAAATATGGAATTGAGTTTTGACATGATTTTTTCGACTATTGATTTACCGACGATTTCTGATAAGACTGTTTTTATTGTCAATCCGATAATGGATAAAAATGAAAAGAGAGAGCTTGTTAATCGAGTAAGGCAAAAATTTGCTATTCCAAGTATGATGGTCCCTTCAGCTAAAGAAATAATAACTTTAATCGAACCATATATTAATTTAAAACCCGATGTCTCTATGAAAAAAATTCAAAATATATTAGAAAAAAATTTATTTACTAGAGAAGGTTTAGATCAAAGGAGGAAACCTATGTTATCTGAATTGTTAACGATGGATACGGTTCAATTTTCAGATAAAAAACTAAGTTGGCAAGAAGCTATTACATTGGCAGCAGAACCATTATTAAAAAATAAACAAATAGAAGAGCGTTATGTTCAGGCGATGATTGCTAAAGTTAATGAGTATGGTGCATTTATTAATATTGGCCCAGGTATAGCTTTGCCTCATGCTAGGCCTGACGAAGGAGTTTTGAAGTTAGGAATGAGTATGCTAAAAGTTACAGAACCAGTATTGTTATTAGACTTACCTGATCATCCCATTGATACTTTTATTTGTTTAGCAGCGATAGATAATGAGATGCATCTAAAAGCATTATCCAGTTTAACAACTATCTTATCCGAACCAGAGAGTTTAGAAGTGTTAAGAACAGCAAAAACAAAAGAAAAAATAATGGAAATAATTAGAGAAGGAGAAAAATAAGATGAAATTTATGGCGATATGTGGCACAGGGTTAGGTTCAAGTTTTATGGTTGAAATGAATTTACAAGACGCTTTAAAAGAATTAGGAGTAGAAGGTGTTGAAGTTACTCATTCAAGTATGAGTGATGCTACACCAGATTCAGCTGATATTTTTTTTGTTGCTGCAGACTTAGAAGATGCAGCTCAACATTTAGGTGATGTCGTGATTTTGAAAAATATTTTTGACAAAAAAGATATGAAAGAAAAAGTAAGAAAAGTTTGTATTGAAAAAAATTTACTTACGGAGGGTTAAATAAATGTCTGGATTTGTAAACTTGATTATAGATATTCTAAGTGAACCATCTGTTTTAGTAGGATTAATTGCCGTTTTAGGTTTAATTTTACAAAAGAAACCTTTTACAGAAATAATAACTGGTGGGATTAAAACTTTCGTTGGTTTCCTTGTTATTTTAGCTGGTTCGGATATTGTTTCTGGCGCTTTAGAACCTTTTTCAGTTATGTTCGACGAAGCTTTTGAATTGGCAGGTGTTGTTGCTAAAAATGAAGCGGTTATCGCTGTTGCCTTGGAAGAATACGGCGTTGCTACAGCTTTTATAATGTTGTTTGGTATGATATTTAACATGCTCATTGCGCGTTTTACCAGATTTAAGTATATTTACCTGACGGGTCACGCGACATTTTATCAATCATGTATGATGGCTGTTATTCTTTCTGTAGCTGGTTTTACTAATATTCCATTAGCCATTATAGGTGGATTAATTATCGGGATTGTCAACTCTTTGTATCCAGCCTTGTTACAACCTTTTATGAGAAATATTACAGATAACAATGAAGTAGCTTTGGGACATACAGGGAGTTTTGGATTCGCAATTAGTGGATTGTTCGGCAAACTTGTTGGTGGGAAAAACAGTAAATCTACTGAAGATATTGATTTTCCAAAAAGTTTGGCTTTTCTAAGAGATTCAACTGTTAGTATGACTATAATAATGAGCGTTATCTATTTTATTTTATTACCATTTACTGGTCTTGATTTTGTAAGACAAGAATTAAGTAATGGGACGAATCCGTTTGTATATTCCATTCAGCAAGCCGGTACCTTTGCGGCTGGAATATTTGTTGTTTTAGCAGGTGTGCGTTTAGTTTTAGCGGAAATCATCCCTGCTTTTCGGGGGATTTCTGAAAAATTAGTGCCAAATGCTAAACCTGCTTTAGATTGTCCAGTGATTTTTCCGTTTGCTAAAAATGCGGTTATGATAGGCTTCATATTTGGTTTTATTGGAAACGTTTTAGCTTTTTTTGTTCAAATTCTTTTAGGAACAATTGTAATAGTGCCTGGGCCAAGGTTTTTCAGTAGTGCAACTGCTGGCGTATTTGGTAATTCTACAGGGGGGATAAGAGGAGCAATTCTAGGTTCACTATTGAATGGTTTTCTGATGCCCTTCTTCTCTATTATATTGATGCCATTGTTAGGACAATTAGGTTTTGCAGAATCGACTTTTTCAGATACCGATTATGCGGTAACAGGCATATTTTTTGGCGGCTTAGGTGAACTAGGTGGAAGAATGGCCATCATTATAGGTGTTGTAGTAGTGTTGCTTGCTATGTTTGCGATTACTTATTTCATGAGAGGACGAGATAATAGACTAAAACAACAAGGCGAATTATAAAATGTTGTTATGAATTGATTAATTAATACTCAAAAAGCAAATAATCATATCATATATTTAGGAAAGGATAAGTTATGAAAAAAATTTTAAAAGGGAAGTTTGATCGACTTCGCCAACTATCAAATGCTTCTGGTACGTTTTCTGCTTTAGCAATTGACCAAAGAGGCTCATTGGAAAGTATGGTTCAATCATCTATGCCAGAAGGAGTATATACGGGTGAATATGCGAAGGAATTTAAGCGACTGGTTTCCAAAGAACTAACGCCATATATTAGCGCGATTTTATTGGATAAAAAGTTAGGTATATCAGCTATTTCTGCAAAAAGTGATACTTGTGGACTGATTTTATCCTATGAAAAGGCAGGCTCTGAAGTATTTTCTACTCCAGGAAAAATCCCAGAAATATTGCTTAATGAATCTTGTAAACGCATGGTCGATTTTGGCGCAGATGCCTTGAAAGTATTAGTGTATTATAACCCAGATGATGACTTTGACGTTCTTGACAAAAAGCATGCGTTTTTAGAACGATTAGGTAATGAAGCGCGTGCAGCTGAAATTCCAATTTTTGTCGAACCTTTAGTGTATGACAATACAGTTACGGATCAGGGTACCAAAGAATTTGCTAAATTGAAAGCTAAAAAAGTAAAAGCAACAGTGGCTGAATTTTCAAAAAGTAAATATCAAATAGACGTTTTGAAAATAGAACTGCCTTTTAATTATAAATATGTAGAAAGTTTTGTAGAAAAAGAGAATAGCACCGTCCTTTATACCAAAGAAGAAGTAAAACAGGATTTAATTCAAATTGGAGAATTAGCCTCTTGTCCAATTATCTATCTTTCTGCAGGCGTTCCGACCGATGTTTTTCGTAAAGAATTAAACTTAGTCAATAATTCGGGCGCAAAATATAGTGGTGTTTTATGTGGGAGAGCGACTTGGCAAGATGGAGTTTCAATTTATTCAACAGAAGGTGCAGCAGCATTAACAGAGTGGTTACAAACAACTGGCAAACAAAACGTCCAAGAATTAAATAAGCTTTTAGGTCATGGAGCAACGCCTTGGTACGATATTTACGGGGGCTTAGACAACATTGAAGTTGTAGAACAATCTTACTAAAAGTTTATGTGAAATTAACTTTGTTTTTTATCAACTGAAGTTAAGAAAGTAAAATTTCCAAACTTCAGTTGTTCATTTGGATATAGTTTGAGGGGGATACAATTGAACTTGCGAAAGCTAGAGGACTACATTGAAAAAATGGAAACAGAAATGACGAATTTTATCGATAATATTGATAAAAAGATGCTAATCAAAGCATGTAATTTAATTTCAGAGAGTAAAGAAAAAGAAGGACGTGTCCACATAACTGGAGTTGGAAAAACGAGTTATGTTGCAGAATATATCGCAGCGTTAAATTCGTCGATTGGTACACCGACTTATTTTTTAGATACAACAGAGGCGGTTCATGGATCCATTGGGCAAGTAAAAGAAGAAGATATTGTGATTGCTATTTCTAATAGCGGCCAAACGATAGAACTAAAGAATACGATTACTGCATTAAAAAAAATTGGTGTAAAGGTTATCGGAGTCAGTGGGGGGCTTACTTCATGGCTAAAAGATAATGTAAATGTTTTTCTGTATGCCGGAGTAACACATGAAGGAGACGAGCTAAATAAACCACCCAGATCATCAGTGTTGGTAGAAATTATCATTTTACAATGTCTATCGATTTTATTACAGCAAGAACAAAAACTTGATTTGGAAACTTATCATTTATATCACCCTGGAGGTTCTTTAGGAGAATCAGTATATGCGCAAATTCATGAATGAAGTTTTACAAAAAATACAATATTGAATTGTGGATGAAAATTATATATTTCCATATAACGCCCCAGAAGTTAGTTTTTTGATCTAACTTATGGGGGCGATTCGTTGTTTTTTTAATTTGTTTTTATTTTTTACAAGCTAACGTACATTTAAAAATTATATAAAACTTTAATAACAAAGAAATAAATTTAACAAAGTATTAGCTTTATACAGTAATTTATATAAGAAATAGAGTTTTACTGCATTATCAGCTGATTATTTAGTTCCTCTTTGGTAGCTGCTTGTTAGGCTATTGGTATGTCAAAACCTTTTAAAAGCAATTAAATGAAATTCTTTGTACCCGCTATGTCTTTTTAATTAGCCAGCTTCTTACTAGCTTTATTGTAATTCTTGAATTTTTTTCGTTAAATTAAGTGCCATTTTACCGTATAAGAAAATATTAGCTCCTAGGATAACCACAAGAAGGAAAAATAAAACTGGATTTCGAAGTATAACACTAATTACAAGCAAAGGGATAAAGGCACAAACGAAAAACATAGCAAAACGTAGCCATCTTTTTTTTAACTTACGAAACAGCTGGATTTTGGATGAAGCATCTGTAAATATTTCTGTGCTTCCAGGTTCGTCTCCATTTTTTTTAAAATAAACCCATTCTCCATCAAGTATGGGAAGGAAAAAAATTGGTTCCCAACCGCTATCTCTAAAAAGTTGAAGATATTCGTTTTTATCACCATCATCTGAGCCGTGGTAGTCGATGCGATAATAGATATCTTGCGGTTTTTCTTTTTCAAAATAATATTTAAGACCCTGATATTTTTTAAATTGCCAGCCTTTTTTTGCCATCTTGCGCAAGTAAATTTCTTCCTTCTCAAAATTATCTACAGTAAAAATTTTAAATACTTTTTTCATCAATTTTCGATCCCTTCTGCATTTTTGTACAATTCTTTGATTCTTTCTTTTTCAATGTTAAGTAGGTGGTTGCCAAGTGCGGTTATTTGATAAATTTTACGCTTATTTTCTACTTTTACGATTTCAATTAGTCCATCTTTCTGCATTTTAGAGAGGCCACCATATAAAGTTCCCGCCCCCATTTTGATACGACCATTCGTCAGTTCTTCAATATGCTGCATAATAAGATAACCGTAACGTGGTGTTTTTAGAGATAATAAGATGTAAAAGGCTGTTTCGGTCATTGGTACATAAATTCTTTTTATTTTTTCATCCATTTTTATATCGCACCTCGATATATTTGTTTCGTTTATTATATCGAGG
>JAKDZT010000379.1 GCA_030462125.1 Tetragenococcus sp. | reverse complement strand
AAGAGTCTACCAATTCGTTCACTTCTTCTACTAGTTGAAGATGACGTTTTGATACACCAACTCTTTTCAAAGGAGTACGAGAATTTCCTTGCTTAATTGCTTTGACTTGTAAAATCATATCTTTTAATTCACGATAGTAAAAAATCCAAGCTAAGATAAGCAATAAGTTAATGCCAATACTAATGTACAAAATCCATATCACAAAACTCACCTACTAATTATCTTTGACATCCGAACATTTCAATATAAAAAATGAAATAACCGTCGTTACAATAATATAAATACCTATAATAATAAAAGGCTGTGAGCCAATGGAATCTATCGTTTTCAGAGCTGCTTGTGCACTTGGTGGTCGATTAGCGGGTTGCCCTTGTTGCCCATAAAAAATTCCATTTCTCAAAGCCGCTTGTAGTTTTCCAGTATTTGTCGAAAGTAAATAAGGACTAAAATTAAAATTACGTAAAACGCGTGCATGATTTATCCATCTAATAAGATTCCCTAGAATACCATTTGAAATAATGAAAAATAGAAATAACGGAATATTGCCACCCTGCCATTTCAAAGTAATTATATTAGTCAATGAAGAAAAAGCAATGGTAAATAAAGCTAGATAGGCGACTAAACTAAGCAAGACTTCAATTTGACTCATTGTAAAAAAGGGCGCCCCATTATTTAATAATGCAAGTATAGCAAATCCGCCAAGATAGGCAATTGCTAAAAAGAGGAATACAGCAAGCATATAAACTAGCGAACTAATAATTTTTGCTACAATATATTCGCTTTTACGCAACCCAGAACTAAATAAACGGACAAACCCTTTGTTATTAAGCTCATCTAAATACACGGCATAATAAAACTGAGGACTTATGACCAAAGAACCAAACAAAGTAAGAGGCATCACTGCTACGGAAAAATACATCTCTGTAAGTTCACTTTTATTATCGGCAAAATTAGCATTTGTCGAGCCAAAAATGACAAAAGTTAAAAATAAACCTGCCAAAATCAACCAATATAATTGGTTACTCCGTTTATGAAAAATCCGATAAAGATCCGCTTTAATATAATTAAACATTTTCTTGACCTCCTTGATGAATAAGAGAAAGATAATACTCTTCCAAAGTTTGTTGATGGGGCGTCAATTTATATAATTCAAGCCCACCATCTACTAAAATTTTTGCAATTTTATTTGTTTCATCAATATGGTCAGAAAGAATAATTTCCTTATCACCATTAACTACATAATCTAAAGGAGTCAGCTGTTCCTCTAATAGATAGGCCGCTTTTTCTGGGTTATCTACTTTGATAATCACTTGGTCCTCTGTTTTTTCTAATAAAGTTTTTCGATCAATTTCACTTAACAACTCACCGTCATGAATAAAGCCAAATCGTGTGGCCATGATCCCTAATTCTCCCAAAATATGTGAAGATAGTAAAAAAGTAATTTCCTGTTCACGGTTCAATTTTTGCACTAACTTTCTAAAACTAGCAATACCTTGAGGGTCCAAACCATTGATCGGCTCATCCATGATAATTAAATCAGGCTTACCAACTAAAGCATTGGCAATATTTAAACGTTGTTTCATCCCCATAGAAAATGTTTTAACTTTCTTTTTCACTTTATCCAATTCGACTAATTTCA
>JAKDZT010000378.1 GCA_030462125.1 Tetragenococcus sp. | reverse complement strand
GCCAATCACCATTGGTTGCTAAGAATGCCCCAATAGGACCAGGTAATGTCCAAGGGGCGGTTACAGTAACTGCATTTACTAAACCAAGACTGGTTGCAAACCAAGCAATCGTTGCTAGAACAATTGGAGCACCAATAAACGGCACCATCAAAATAGGATTTAAAACAATAGGTACACCGAAAATAACTGGCTCATTAATGTTAAAAATTGCTGGTGCAAGAATGGTTTTTCCGAGTTTCGATCCATATTGCGACTTTGAACGAAAAGCTAGTAAAATAGCTAATCCGATCGTTGCACCTGCTCCACCGATCCAGATGAACCATTGATAAAATGGCTCTGCTCCAATTGTAGGTAAAGGCTCTCCAGTAGCTAATGCACTGGAATTACTTTCCAATAATTGTAACCACAGTGGTCGAGCGATTGATCCAATAACCGCTAAGCCATGAATACCAAAGAACCAAAAGAAAGTTGTTAGTAAGACTAATAACAAAACAGATGGCAATGAATCTGCCGCACTAATTAATGGACTAATTAAATTACCGATAAAAGCATGCCAATCAAAACCAATATAATAAGTAATTGAACCAATCAACAAGATTACAATTAACGTAGGCGTTAATGCTTCAAAAGAACGAGCAACTGCGGGAGGTACTTGATCAGGCATTGTAATTTTAAAATTTGATTTATCCGTTAAACGATAGATTTCTACAGCAATAATCGAAGTCACAATCCCGACAAACATTCCTTCGCCGCCAAGATTTGCCATAGGAAGCACAAAACCTTCAACACCAGCTATTTCCGTTGCTTCTTCAGGAATAGAAACAGGAACCAAAGTTAGTAAGAAAGCCGTAACTGCTAAAATTCCACCCGCAACTTGGTCAAGATCATAACTCTTGGATAAACTCGCACCAATACCAAAAGTCGCATATAGCGCCATAATATACATAGACATACGATAAGGAAGCAAAATTGTTTCAGCATTTGCGGTCAAAAACTGTGTAATTCCCCACGACTCAGGTAGTGGCGGAAAAGCAACAATCATGAAAAAAGATCCTACAATAATTAAGGGTAATGCGGCAATAATCCCGTCACGAACAGCTCTTAAGTGACGCTGGTTGGCAATATTTGCCATCGGTCCTCCCAGATATTTTTCAATCCATTGGGTGAATTTGTCTAACATATTTCCCCTCTTTTCTTTTTTAGAAGATAAACCCTTCTATTAACCAGACATATGACATCAGTTCTAAAATGACCGTAGTTACAACAAAAAACAAAATAAATCGCTTACAAAAACCTTGTTTAGTCTCTATAAAATAATGACTATACACCAAAGAAAAGGATAGACTGACTGGTAAGGTAAGCATAACGCCTGTCTTAAAACTAAGTCCTAATATTGTCAACAAGTAAGGAAAAATAACTCCGCCAAGTAACAAAAAAGCAAATACGATAAAACTACTTTTAACAGAAAGCCTAGGTCCTCGTAATGGCTGTTCTTCAGGTTTCATCTTTTCCCTCCTCTCGCCTTTATTATAGCGTTTACAAAGCTTACTTTCAATGATTTCAAGTATTTTTTGAAATTTTATTTCTGAAGAGAAAAGCTGGATTTTATAATGAAGTTAGCCACCTGGCTAACATATAAAAAACGCCAT
>JAKDZT010000093.1 GCA_030462125.1 Tetragenococcus sp. | reverse complement strand
AATCTTTTTTAGCGCTTATTTATTATAGGCTCACACGAACTATTACAGAACTGCATATTCATGGGTAATTATCTATATTATGATATGAACCATTTTTTCAGTCGCATTGAAGACAGTGGCACGAGAATTTCGTGAAGAGTAAGGTAATCATTTTTTGTAAGAATATAAAATAGACAACATAAATATCTAAATTTCTCACTTTCTAGATTTTAGATAAATTATGTTGCCCTTATATTTTTTATTTTCCTTTCATAAGATTAATTGAATTACTGAAAGAAAAGGCTTAACGATATATAGAAAAAGTTAAAATACAACTTTCATTAGCCTTCAAAAAACATCTCTTAATAGGTAAGATATAAGGCTTCCATCCCCTTCTTTTTCAATATATATGTCATCACCAAACTCGCACTTATTTGTCCACACGCATTCTCCACGGTTAATAAAAAGTTCTGTTAGATTATGATCTATAAATAATCTTATTTCATTAACTTCACTGAATATCATAACTGATTCTCTATTTCTAATGGGATCATTTATTTCAATGGAAAAGTCTCCTTTTTCATAGCATACTTTAAAACTAGCTTTCTCATCCTGTAAATGGAGCATAACAGAATTAAGTTCCCCTTGTAGAACTAATTCGCAATGATTGGTAATCAACTGTTTGTTTAATACCGGCTTTATAGAACCCATCTTCCTTAACCAAACCATTTCATCCGCAGGTGCCATATAAAGTTTATTATATTTCCAAGTTAGTTCTCTAGGTATAGTTAACGCTCCAGACTGTACATTTTTTACTTCTTTTTCTTGTTCACCTGGAAGACCAAACCAGCCAAAAAGGATACGTCTTTGTTTCTTTGGATCAAAAAAAGTTTGTGGCGCATAGAAATCAGTCCCTTGGTCAATCGTTTCGATTCTTTTGTCAATTTTTAAAGGACATTCAAAATTTTGTATTAAATAGACAGACTCAAAACCATTTTTATAGGTTGTTTCTAAGCCTTTGGGGGAAGTTATCAAAGCCTGTTTATTGCCAATTGTAAAAAAATCTGGACACTCCCACATACTACCTTCATGATTGCTAGCTTTGATCAATGTTTCCTTATACTTCCAAGGTCCTAAAATATGCTCACTTTCATAAAAACTTACTTGTCCATATCCATCCTTATTTTCACCACCGATGATCAATTGAAAATAGTTATTTTTCCAAACTTTAGGATCACGAAATCTGAAAGTGTTATTTTCTGGTGGTTCACTAATTAAAGGGTTGTTTCCTATCTTATCAAAACAAATACCATCTTCACTAACTGCTACACAGACCGTTTCCAAATAATTTGTTTCTAATTTTTTATGCCCGGTATAAAAAAGGTACAATTTTCCTTTTTCGACGATTGCACTACCTGAAAAACAACCATCTTTATCGTATTCTTTATCAGGAGCTAATGCAAAAGGTTCCCACTTCCATTTGATTAGATCTTCAGAGGAAACATGTGCCCAAAAAATTTGACTGTTATTATTTTCAAATGGATTACATTGAAAAAACACGTGATAACGTCCTTTAAAATAAACTAACCCATTTGGATCATTTCCCCATCCATTTTTAGGATGGATATGAAAGTGATACTGTTCTTTTTTTCCAACAAATAACTGATCGGCCTTATCTAATAATGTCATGTCTAAATCCTTTCATATAAAAGAGAGCAACAAACCTTTTCTAGGATAAAAAGTTTTGTTGCCCCCTTTCAAAATTTTTGTTTTTATTGCTTTAATAACTATTTAGTACTATTCATCGTCATCAGACTGTTGCGTTGTTTTTAATTTTTCCTTATATGATTGAACAGCACCTGCATCAATGAGTGCAGGCAAGATTTTCCTTAGTTCTTTATTTTGCTTTTGTAGATTTACCGCTTCAACAAGAATTGGCATGTTTACACCTGAAATAATATCGAAATCTTTTTCCAATGTGCTAACACGTTTCCCCGCTTCATTAAAGGGCGACCCATATAGCAAGTCAGTAAATATTAACACATCTTTGTTTTTTACCTTAGCAAAGACATCGTCCATTTTTTCTTGAAACTTAGACAAACCATCTTCGTCAATATTGGCAGTATAAACTTCTGAAAGTTCAGGGTAAAATATTTGCAATGAATTTTTCATTGCTTCCGCTAAAGGCCCATGGCTTGCAATTACTATTTGAAACATCTCAACAACTCCCACTTTTTAAAGAACATCTTTTAAATAAATTTTATTATCACCTGGTACCATGATCGTTGTGATTTCAACGCCTCGATCCAATAACTCTTTAAAAGTATCCTCTTCTGTTTGGTTAATACTAATAGTTGGACGAACATGATGAGTATCATCTCGTGTCGACATATTACCAACGTTAACTTTACCAATATCCAGACCATTATCCATCAAATATAAAAGATCTAGTGGGCTTTTTATAACAATCAAAACTTTTTGGCCGGCATATTTATTATTCTTAATATTTTGTAGCGCCTTTTCTTTACTGATGATTGAAGTTGCCACATTAGGCGGCGCAGCCATTCGCAGGACTGATTTTTGTACATCGTTTGCTGCCACTTCATCATTTATAACCATAATACGTGTAGCGCCTAATTCATTGGTCCATTGAGTAGCTACTTGTCCATGAATTAGTCGATCATCAATACGTATGTGAATAATTCCTTCCATTCAAAACACCTCAAACTATTATTCTAAAATATTTAACGCATATAAAACGATTGATAAAACCATGATCAACAATATAATATAGACCGGTTTTACCTTTTTACCTAATAAATAATATACACCAAAAACTAATATTGCAGGGATTAAACCTGGCATAATCTGATCTAAAATTTCTGTCCCGGTCATTTCTAGATCACCTTGTTCAAATTTCAACGCTACGTTAGCCTCGATAACTGTCGGAACTAGAGCTCCTACAACCATTAATCCTAAAACTGCAATACTTTCAGTAATCGCCTTTAATTTTGTTTCAATTGAAGAGATTAAATTTGTTCCGGATTTTAAACCGCCTTTAAATAAAGGTATACTCAAAGCTTTCAATAGCCAAGTTACAATTAGCCAAATCCCGATACCGATAACGCTACCATCTAGTGCCATATTGGCGGCGATAGCACCAAAAATTGTCCATGGGATCACAACAAATATGCTATCTCCTAACCCAGCTAAAGGGCCCATAAGTCCTGTTTTTAAGGCCATTATTGTATCTAAGGCAGTTGTTTTTCCAGATTCTTCTACTCCAATATTGACCCCAATAACATAGGGAGCAATATAAGGATTTGTGTTGAAAAACTGTAAATGCATTTTAACTGCTTTTTTTAAGCCATCTGGATCATCTTTATAATTTTCTTTTAAAAACGGCATCATAGAATAAGTATAAGACATCCCCATCATTTTTTCGTAGTTTAATGATGCTCCTCCATTCAACATCCAGCGGAATAAGACTCTATTTTTTGCTTTATTACTCACATCATTATTCATCTTCATCCATACCTCCTGTAGGTTGAGCTGTTTGGTCACTGCTATTTTTCTTAAATAAAATAAGAGCAATCGCTGCGCCCAATAAAGCAACACCCAATATAGGCATATCTAAGTATACTGCTGCGACAAACCCTATGATCAAATAGCCGAAATAGCTTTTAACTGGTAAATACCTTAGTAACAGGCCGATACCTAAAGCTGGTAATAAACCGCCAGCTACAGTTAATCCACCAGTTAACCAATCTGGAATGTAATCAATAATTTGTCCAACTATAGTTGGGCCAGCAACTACCGTTAATAATACAGGTATACCTGAAGTTAACATAGTATTAAAGACACCAAACAAATGCATTCTTTCGACGCCTTTATAATTCTCTTCATCTGCATAATTTTGCGCTTTATTTTGAAAATAAATATTCGTAGTCCATTTCAAAACGTCTAATTGAACCATCAACATAGCAACTGGTATTGCTAATGTAATCCCTAATGAAGCGCTTTGACCCGTAGTAATAGTGATATAGGTCCCAACTAAAGCAGCTGTTTGATAGTCGGGGACTGAAGAACCACCAAAACTTGAAATGCCTAAAGTCATCAACTGTAAAGTACCACCAATATATAAACCCGTTTTTAAATCGCCTAAAATCAGGCCAACGATCAAACCAGCTGTAACTGCTTGAGAAGTACCGATCATTGTCCCATTTTTATCATAATTGATAAAAAAACCATATAAAACAATTAATGCTATTTGCCAAAATTGAACATCCATCATATTCCCTCCTTTTCCTTCTGCCATACTAGAAGCAATAACCGTGCCAAAAATAAAATAGTAAAAACAACTGCTAAAATAGCATTTCATTAAAAAAAGCTAGTGTTTATGTTATGTAAACACTAGCTTTTTTTCTCAAACACTATTGAACATGAATAATCCGGTAAATATAGTCATATTCTTTAAGAGGAATTATAATATTATATTTTTTATAAATAGAGCTGAAAATATCTTGTGTCACCTCAATAAAGTTAGCAAGTTCTGTACTTATAGATTGTTCCATCTCCTCAACTGCGTCTCCTATCAACAATCGCTCAATCATAGAAGAAAGATGCAAAAACAGGTTAACTCGGACAAAGTTTTTAAAAGTTACTTGGTAACGCTGTTCTAATGATGTAATAATCTGCTCAATTTCATTGATGACCATATCAGGATTTAAAAACTTAAGTCTTAAACTAGCTCCTTCAATGGTAAATAACTTAATAATTTCGTTGGTTTGTTTCCGAATCTGTTCTGAACTATAAATTGTCTCCAAAAAATCAAGGCTGTAACTTCCGTTGACTAAATCTTCAATGTTAATACACTTCACTCCAGGAATTGTAATGGGGGATGTACTAATGATAGCGAAAGTATTTTTAAATGAAGTATAGCTTTTTTTAGCTGCAATTTTTTCAAGTTCTTCAAAATCAAGAACAATAATTTCAATAGGGACTTTAGTTTTTGTATCTTCGAAAATCTCTTTGATTTTTTGTGCGATACCTTCCCCAGACATACAAGAAATAACGATATTTTGCGATTGTGAGATTCCTTCAAAAAATTGCGGTTTCACATTAAATTGTTGATAATCCAATTCTGTAAAATAATCCATTGATTTATTTTGTAATAATGCAAAACCAATGTTTAATGCAAGTGAAGTTGATACGTTATTAACAATAAGCAGATCACCAGTAACATTGTCTTTGATCTCTTCATACATTTTTTCAAGTGATCCCATGTCAACTAAAAGGATTAGACCCTCTCTTGTATCGATATTTGTAACATACTCGTTTACCCTATGGACAATTTCTTTTGTCTCTACCTGAATTGGCATATCAAAGGCTTCAAATACATAGTCTCCGATCAAATTATTAGCTTCGCTGGATAAGCTTGAAGCAGACTGTTTCCCATGCATTAAAATGATTGCGTTCTTTCTAATTTTTATAGGCAACTCATTTTTTAAATATGCAGTTATCATATACAGTAATAACGAATCCCTTATTTTCTGATGAACTTGATTAATAATAGTTTGCGCCATGTTGAAATACTTCGCATCTTCCTTATTATCAATAGATTGTATACTTAAAGAAGAGGAATTTTGCCCTACATTAAATAAAATAGCTATCTCTTTTAAGTGCTTTTGTGTAATATTCTTACCAAAACGATCTAATTTATTTTGATTTGCTAGCAATCTTGAATAAATGAAACGTTCACCAGTTGAAAATAGTTCTTCCTCTCTATTTCTTCCTTTTTTTAATTGATTCAAAAAAGGAAGAATATTATTGCATACTTCTTGAAAGGTTTTATTCTCAAAATTTTCTTTTAATATTTTTTCAAATTTATAACTGCCATCTTCGATTAGTTCGTCGCTACTATTTGAAGAAATTTGAATGAACTTATCATCGTTTTCTGCCTCGCCGATTTTAATAAAATTGTCATTTACGTGTTGATTATAAGCCTGTGCACAACTAATCTGTACTTTGTTTTGCACTGCACCAACATTGCCGCCTACATCTACATACAGCAGCTTTTCTAATTCGTCTTGGTGAATAAAAACTTGTTTTTCCATCTTTTTTGCTTCTGCTTGAAAAAAGTGAGTAATTAAAGCTAAACGCTCTTGTACTGGACGATCCATGAAATCTGGTAAAGTAATTTCTAATGGTATTCTTCTTCGAAAAGTTGCCAATAAACGTCTATTTGTGTCTTCAGTTGTAGCAAGTATCAAACGAACATCTGCTTTTTGCCAGTTATCATCATCACCAAGACGGCGAAATCTCTTCTGATCAATTAAAATAAATAACTTTTCTTGATTTTCCTGCGTCAAATTATGCACTTCATCTAAAAATAAATACCCACCATTTGCACTATCAAGTAGCCCTTTTTTCTCTCTATCAGCTCCTGTAAAAGCTCCTTTTACATAACCAAAAAGCGCGGAAGAAAGCAGCTCTGGATTATTCGCATAATCTGCACAGTTTAGTGTAACAAGTGGCGCGTCAGGACTTAACACGTTACGTTCTTTAGCATATTGATAAGTTTGCTTTGCCAACATACTCTTACCCACGCCACTATTACCTCGCAAAATAATTGGCAATCCATTTGGTGGATAGTTTACAGAAGCTTGACACTGTTCAACCAACGTAGCCATGCTCCCTTGTGCTCCAACAACTACATCGAAGGCGCTTTTTTTATGTGCCAACAAAAATTTAACAGGTCGAGTATTCTTTTTATTTAAACTTTTTGTTTTAACAAGTGAATTCAAGTAATTTGATGTCATACTTCTAGATAAACCAATCTGTTTTGATAATTCAGAAGCTGTAAATTCTCTTCCATCTTCATATAAATTTCTTATTTTGTCGTAAATTTTTTCAGTATTTGTCATGTTAACCTCTTTATACTAACTCTTAACCTTACTATATATTGGTATTAAATTTTAGCACTTTAATTACATTTTATAAAGCTAAAAAAGTAAACTATTCTCGAATAATTTATGTTTTTAAATTAGAATATTATTAATATTGTTCTTTTTATAGTAAAGTATTTGAAACGAATCAGCTATCCAGAATGACATCGTTGAATTAGCAGGGCCCATCTT
>JAKDZT010000377.1 GCA_030462125.1 Tetragenococcus sp. | reverse complement strand
TTTCTTCTAGTCTACACACCTTAATTTTTCTGTCTAGTTAATTGTAGCCTATCCACTAACTTTCAATAAGAGATTAAAGCAATTGCTTTTGAGATTCTACGGTGACTTCAAGTAATTTATTCATAAAAGGATAGTCCTCTTTCATTCGGTCAAACTCGTCACCAGTATCCAGAAAGCGTGCCCGTCCTTCAATTAAGAATCCTGTTCCTTGATACCCATTGAACCCTTCAACTTCTCGACTCCCTAGAGTCAAGATAACGTTGTCATTCTTAACCATATCCTCTTGAACGCTTGTAAATCCAGCTATTGGCGCTAAAATGCGTTCA
This sequence comes from Tetragenococcus sp., assembly GCA_030462125.1. Classification (GTDB taxonomy): domain Bacteria; phylum Bacillota; class Bacilli; order Lactobacillales; family Enterococcaceae; genus Tetragenococcus. The sequence continues at coordinate 1,329 of JAKDZT010000377.1, read as the reverse complement.
TCATCAGTTATACGTAAAAATGAATTCCATGTACAACGAACATGTGGGGCCTCACCGCTTCCCCATGATGTAACAGAAACCACACCCTCGTGCTGGATAACTTTGAAAAAATTTTCACTTAACATATTTCGCCTCCTATATTAATCTATCGTATTTCATAGGAATCATACCACTAAAAGAACATATGTTCAATGGTAGTGTTGGTTGGAGAACCCCTTGGGCTAAGTTGGACCAGGTGCCACACATTTAATCAATGGTTTTTATGAAGCTCGTGAAGATATTCAACCGGTTCTTGCAATCTTGAGTTCCTGTGTATTAAAGGAGCAAAACATGGACGCAATTCTAGATATGAACCAAATCGAATTAGTTAAAACGTATAATTGATTCATGCTTTTTTTGATGCAGAAAAACATAGCATAGAGGAGGAATATACCTCCTCGTACTCATAACTTAAGATTAATAACACTAAATTAACAGACTATACGTAGTGTCTATTTGCTATGACCATATCTTATATCCATAAGTCAACTCAGCCGGACTAAAAGGGCTAATCTTACTAGAACACAAGCTGCACTTGATATGCAAATTAACCCTGAATCGGAAGGGTGCTTAAATTGGATATTAACGGAGGGATAAAGTAAAATTTATCTCTAGGGAATGTTTAGAAAGGATCCAAGTTCCTTAACAAGTGACAATTAGTAATGTAGTAACAACGATAGATTGTATGCCGAACATTTCAATTTGATACGTATAAAAGACGATTTCAAGCTCATCCGTGATAAATAACCCACATGAATGATTTGAAATCGTCTTAAAATGCTTTATTTTATAACCCAAAATAGAATAATTACTTCAAAATGACGTCGCATATCACTATTAATGATTAATCGATGACTTCCATAATCATTTTAAGTTCCCCGGATGTTAAATCCTCGCTAAAAATGCCAGTAACTTTTTGTCCAGGTCCAATTTCCTTTGATGATAGGTTTAACAAAGAGATAGGGATATAGATTAATCCGTTTTGTTTCAAAGACAGAGCCAATATTTTTTTCCTTGTTCGAATAGCTGCATCATAGCGAAGAGAAGAGTAAACACCTCTGCCAACAATAGAAATATGCTTCCCCAATAATAAATCAAGGCTACCTATTACTTGTAATTTCTGAAAGGTCGTACCATCCGTTTTGATTTGAATATCCTGTAAATTTATTTTCCTGTCTAAGGCATCTTGAAAAAACAAGTGTGTGCCTCTGCGATAATCAATGCCACAGAGGTGCATAAAATTAGTTGTCGAAAAAATAATCGCTACCGTTGAGACTTCTCCGACAAAGG
>JAKDZT010000376.1 GCA_030462125.1 Tetragenococcus sp. | reverse complement strand
ACCATTAGATAAAGCGTATTGTTCTGTTAAAATACTCATTTTCTTTTCCCCTTTCATTAAGCAACTTACAATTTTAGGACTGTGCTAATTTTTCTTTATAGTTATCGTTGTAAAAAGAGTTCTTGTCGCCTCCTTTCAGACTACAAAGATACGCCCCTGTGTCTATCCTAAAGAGGTTTATCTATGCTGACATCACAGTTTCATTCTATCAGTCCCTACTTCGTTTGTCAGTTTACCCAGTCTCATAAAATAGGGACATTCACTTTCGCCTACTTAAATCGTAAGAGGAAAGCACTTAAATAGCAAATGCCTATGTTAAACACCCGGTATAGGTAAAAAGCATAGAAGTATTCAAACAGTATTATACTAAATTTTTTGCTTAACTAATAAAAGCAGTCCATACCGTTTACCATACTGGTATACTTGAGCCTTCTGTCATATCATCAATAACTTCTTTGACTTCCTCTGTTTGATAATAGTCTACTACCGTTTGATAGACTTCATTATCTTGCTCATCTTCCCGCGCTGCGATTACGTTGTAATATGGACGAGAAGACTCTACGACAGGTTCCAAGAAAATGGCGTCTTCTGTTGGTATGAAACCAGCATCTACTGCTACGTTATTATTAACACAAGCAATATCTACATCATTCAAAGAACGAATGGTTTGATTGGCGTCTAATTCTTCAAATCTCAGATTTTTCGGATTAGCAGTGATATCGTTTGTGGTGGGCATATTTCCTTTGTCTTCGTCTAATTCAATCAGATCTGCTTGTTGTAGCAACAGTAAAGCACGGCTTTCATTTGATACATCATCAGGAATCGCTACTTCTGCGCCATCTTCTAAATCTTCGACATCATCAATTTTGTCCGAAAAAATACCTAATGGATTCAACGTGGTATAAGCAATCGTCGTGTTGCTAAACCCGCCTTCTTCATTGGTTTCATCCATATAGATTTCTGTCAAAGTTGCATGTAGATCTATCGAGCCATCTTCCAAAGCCGTAATCGGTCCACGATAATCAGTAAATGGAATAATTTCTAAATTGATATTTTCTTCCTCCTCTAACTTTTCTTGCACGTATTTCCAATCTTCATTATTTTCGCCTACAACTCCTAGCTTAACTGTTGTGTCATCATCACTTGCTCCAGAAGCTCCTGCACCGCATGCGCTTAATAAAGCAATCGTTCCAACCGCTAAAACACTCATTACTACCTTTTTCCAACCTTTTGTCATATCTAACTCCTCCTCGTTTTTTGAATAAAAAAAGTCCTTTTACCAACAATTTAATGCTGATAAAAGGACGAATAATCGCGGTACCACCTTTTTTTAGAAGTTCCCTTCTCTTAGGCCGACAACTTGTACTATCGGTGCCCTTTTCTAACAGGTAGGCTTAACCCGAAACTGTTTACCTATCAACAGTTTTTCTCAGAGACCATTTTCAACTCTTCCGACAAATCTTTTCCACCAACCAAGATCTCTCTAAATGTTTTCCAAGCCTACTTTTCTCATCACAGAATTTTTATATTTTTCTGAATATTACCGGAAATAGCTAAAGATGTCAAGTGATTAATAAAAATAACCACTGGTTTAGCTCTTTTTATGTTACTATTCACAGTCAAAAAATCGATAAGAAGAAAAAAGACGTTCTTGGTTGT
>JAKDZT010000375.1 GCA_030462125.1 Tetragenococcus sp. | reverse complement strand
TGAACATTTTTATTTTAAATGACAAAAAATTCAAATAAGCAAATTTTATTTATCGTCTAAAAACGGATGCCTATTTATATGAATCATTTCCATTATATGTTCTATTAAAAATAGACCATAAGTTTAATTACCAACAAAATGACTAGCCAATCATGACCGTTTCTTCTGGATATCTAAATTTTGCTTCTTTTTTATTTGCACGTACAACAAGGGAGAAGAAAAAGGTCATCACTCCTACCCTACCTATAAACATTAACAATACAATGATTATTTTCCCAATATCTGTTAAATCCGGTGTCAGACCCATAGTGAGTCCTACTGTTCCAATTGCTGAAATTACTTCAAATACAATATATTCTAACCCCAAACCATTCACATCAGGAATTGTTTCTGTGACAGAAAGAATAATTGTGCTTAAAATAATAAGTGTTAAAAATAGAAAGAATAAACTAAACGCGCGCATAACAGTCCCTTCTTTAATCATACGCCCGCGAAACTCTGCCTGGCTTCGGCCTTTAAATGTACTGTGCATTCGAATTAGTAATACGCCAAGTGTTGTCGTCTTTAAACCACCAGCCGTCGATCCAGAGGTTCCTCCAATAAACATCAAAATCATAGTTAACATCAATCCCGCATGAGTCATCAAAGCATAATCAACAGAGAAAAAACCAGCGGTGCGTGGCGTAACAGCCATAAAAAAAGTATTACAGAATCGTTTTACCGGATCCCCTTCAACAAAGAGAACAGGATTATGATATTCTGTAATGAAAAAACCCAAAGTTCCTAAGACTAATAAACTAATAGTCACTAAAAGAGCGATTTGACTGTGCAGATTCAGGTGGAACTTTCGTTGAGCTGTGGACAATAAGCTACTCCAAACAAAAAAGCCAAGTCCCCCTGCGATAATTAAAATACTTATCACCATTAAAATCCATGGATCCCTTTGAAAAGAAACCAAACTATTTCCAAATAAATCAAACCCTGCATTACAGAAACTTGAAATAGCGTGAAAAAGACTATACCATAGTCCCTTCTGCCAGCCCATCAGAGGAACAAAACGCAGTGCTAATAGAATAATTCCTATCCCCTGTATGCTAAGCGCAATTTTTAATAAGCGTAGCAGCGAATGGACTTCTCCAGACATTTCTTCGGAATTTAACGCTTCTCGCAGGACCATGCGGATACTTAAACTAATCTTCCTTTTAGAAAGAACAAAGAACATCACTGGAATTGACATGAAGCCTAAGCCGCCGATTTCAATGAGTAACAAAATAACCGCCTGTCCAAAAAAAGTCCAATGTTCACTCGTTGTAAGCGTAGTTAAGCCAGTCACACAAGTAGCCGATGTAGCCGTAAAAAGCGAGTCTATAAACGAAGTAAATTCACCACTTTTAGACGAAATAGGAAGCATTAACATACCCGTTCCTATCAAAATTAAGCTAGCAAACCCAAGTGATATTATTTGAAAAATGGTTAAATGAAATCGTTGAATTTTTTGCATCGTAACAGCTAGCTCCTCTACTGAAATAAGCTTATTATAAAGAACTCTTGCGCCATTTTCAACAATTATTTTTAGTTTTTAAACGCTAGAAAATTCTTACTAGATAATCCAATTGGGCAAAGAAAGTGAATAAAACGATAATCGATTCCTGATTTAGCAAGAGAAAGTTTT
>JAKDZT010000092.1 GCA_030462125.1 Tetragenococcus sp. | reverse complement strand
GCACACTTTTTTTATGTGAAATTTTTAAATCCCCATAAACTATCTAAAATATATCCACTGCAATTGACTTACATATTATTATCTTTTAAAATGACTTTATGGTCATTTTTGACTAAATAGTCACCTGAAAGGAAATGTCATGTCAAAAGAAAAAAAGTTTCAATTACGAAATCAAAAAATTCTTACTACCGCAGAAAAAATTTTAAAAGAAAAAGGCTATTACTATTTTAAAATCAGTGATATATCTGAAAAATTAGAAATCGCAAAAGGAACCATTTATAACCACTACGATTCAAAAGAAGATCTACTTTTTGCTGTTATTTACCCAAAACTCCAAGAATTAAGAGATTCTTTACAAAAAATCTCACTTTCCGATCTGCCTTTTAAACAGCAAATTCAACAGGCCGTGCGAATTGCTTTAGAAAGCGATTATCATCAATTTTTAAAGCTCACTTATTCGGATATGGCCGTACTATTTCAAGAAAAAAGTCAAAAAGAAATGACGATTGTACAAGAGGAAATTATACAAGCATTCGAAAAAATTCTTGTTGTAGGCAACAATGAGGGCATTCTTAGAAAAGATTTATCGTTAACTTTTTTGAGTCATCAAATCCTTTCTATTTTAGATCCTTTATTAAACAGTTTAATGGTTGATTCTGGAAAAGTGGAAAAAGAGGATTTTATACAACAAACAACCAAAATATTACTATATGGAATGACGAAAGGATAAATTTATGGAAAATCAAAAACTTTATGAAATGACTTTAAATCAAATGAAACCTATCCAGCTTAGACAGCTAGGAACAGCCGGTCATGTTGCTTGTGCTTTAGAATCAATAGATGGAAATATTTATACGGGCATATGTATTGATATGCCTTGTTCCATCGGTTTATGTGCAGAACAATCAGCGATTGCAGAGATGTTAAAAAATGGAAAAACGCAAATCACTAAACTTATTGCTGTCTATGAAGACGGAAGTATTCTTCCCCCATGCGGAAGGTGTAGAGAATTTATTAGTCAATTAGATAATAATAATTATGAAACAAAAATACTACTACCAACATTGAGAGAAACATCGCTAAACAAACTACTTCCTGAAAGGTGGGATGATAAATGGAATTACGACAATTAACCGACCGCATCTTCTACTATCCCCATCAAACCGAAACGGACCGTCCAATGTTGGCTTATGTTCAAGGAGATAAATTATCACTTGCTATCGACGCCGGAAATTCCAGTGATCATGTTGCGGAATTTTACCAAACGCTACAAGCCAAGAAACTTAAATTGCCTGATCTAACTGCTATGACCCATTGGCATTGGGATCATACCTTTGGCATGCAGCAAATTCATGGTCTATCTATTGCTCATACTAAGACAAATCAACTTTTACAAATCGAAAAAGAAAAGATACAGGATAAGAAGTATGTACAATCATTGAAATTAGAAAATCCCTTTCTTGCAAAGGAATTTTCTGACGATAAAACGATTGAAATTGTTCCTTCTGATATTCAATTTGAAAATAAATTGAGTGTTTTACTTGGTAATTTAACCGCACAAATATTTCACACAGAATCGCCGCATTCATCAGATAGTACTTTGGTTTATATTCCTGAAGAAAAAATATTATTTTTAGGCGATGCAACGAGTGAAGATTTTGAAAACGACGGCTATATGGATCAAGAAAAATTGAAGTCACTGATAAAGGTAATTGAACAAACAGATTGTACTTACTGTATGCTAGGTCACGCACAACCGCTAGGAAAAATTGAATTAGTTGATTACTTAAAGTCAATCAATTCATTATCGTAATAGGTAAAAACAAAAGGACAGAAAGAATTTTAAATTTCTTTTTGTCCTTTTATTTAAAATATATTTTTCTATCCTATCCAAATAAACAATTCTCTAGCTCGATCACAATAGGTGTTACTCTACTATTTTTAGCTATCCCTTTAAATTTCCACTAATTTAAATAGAAAAACTTTGGTTGCTATAGCCAATCATTTCAACAATGATAAGTTCCCTGTTAATTTATTAATTATTTTTTTAGGCCCATACAAGCCAATGCCCATGTATTGTAAATCCGTAGCTTTCATTTGTTGAAACCTATCCATATATTCCTCATAGGTTTTACAAGATTGAGCAAGATTAGTGAAGTCTACCGTTTCAATATTTTGATAATCTTTTTGATAAAGTCTATTACGTAAGTCAAAAAGGTTTTTTCTATTTGATTTTAAAATTGGAACAGGAATGTAGATAATCCCTGAGTGTAAAAATTGGTCGCCATCAAGAGTGTCAGGACCTATTAATTCTGGATGTTTTTTTCCTAAACTCATTCCTAAAATGGCTGCAGTATTCGCAACTAGCCCTAAACTTAAAGCATCATCAATCAAAATAACGCATTTATTTTCAGTTGACATATCTTTCCTCCCTATTGTTTAAAAATACCTTGGTATTGTTTCGGAGTGATACCAATGAGTGATTTAAATACACGAGTAAAGTGACTTTGATCAGAAAAACCCACTTTTAAACTAATAGAAAGTAACTCTTTACCGTTAGATAACAATTCTTTGGCTTCCTTTATTCGAATTGTCTGTAAATACTGATACGGGGTAACACCAAAATATTTAGTAAAATAGCGAATAAGCGTGTATTTATTAAGATGACATCGCCTACTTAACTCTTCTAATGACACAGTAGAAGCGAAATTTTTTTCTAAATAGCTTTTAGCAAGAAGCAAATTTTCTTTTGAAGCTTCACTAAAAGCAATTTCCTCTATTTTAATATCGGCGGCATGGGCGATCAAAGCGTCGATAAAAAAATAAAGAAGTTCTTCTCTATTCAAATCATCTTTATTTTCCAATATCAATTGATGTAAGAGCAAAAAGAGTTCATCGATTTTAGGTAATTTCAAAATAGGCTTGGTAAATTTAACAAGTTCCTCTTTGCCTGTTATCGTTGTGATGATTTCTCTCATACGTTCAATTGAAACATTTATTGCTCGATAAGTTAAATCCAACGCCTCAACTTGTGTACATCCATGGCTATCAAAAGGATTAAACAACAGAAAGTCTCCTGGATTTACCTCATATTCCAACGTATTGCATATTAAATTTCGTTTTCCTTTTTCGACAAAACCAATGACATAATAGTCATGAAAATGATTCGGAAAACTTTGAGAGACACCTTCAAAATAATACCCTTCTAGCTTTAACTGCTTGTCAAAATAAATTTCTCGAAAGTCTTTACTCATGTGATTTTGCTACCTCGCTTTTAAATTATCATAGCTACTGCTTTTTTTCTTGAATGATATTGACAATTACAATAAATATGAAAAAGAAGTATCAATTATTCTGGGAAGTCTCCCTTAACTTGCTATTTATCCATGGTTTCTATTTTGCCAAGTTTCGTCAATTCTTTTATTACCTCAGGGTTATGATGATCCATAAATAATGTTTGATGACTATCCAATTGGGCTAATTTTTCGAGTTCTTTTTGTTGGTAAAAGAGATGTAGTTCCACTTGGTTAATCGCAGGTGTAACTGTAGAGCATTCAGCTAAGTCAACAAGTCGATCGCTATAAAAATTACTTACGCCGATAGCCTGTATTTTGCCTTGTTGATGATATTCAGTCAGTAGCAGAAACGCGCTTGCATTTTCTAAATGAAAAACTGACACAATTTGATCAAATTCTTGATGGAAAGACAGCTGACGAACTCAACCCTATCTATTGGACAAATAAAAAAGAACAATTTATAAAAGAACGATTGGAAGAAAAACAATAAAAAACACACGAGTTGATTTGAGCCAACCTCCAAAGTTAGATTTTAAGTCTAGCTTCTGAGAATTGGCTCAAATTTTTTCCTATTCTTTTTCTGCAGGCTTAAATCCAAACTCATCGACAAAGCCCTGATGTCCTTGAGGCGTAACCCTCACAGAACGATGAATCGTCCCTTCTTCCAACCATTGCAAAGTAAGTAATTTTTTCGTTAACTGTAAAGCAAAGGGCCCCGCAATATGAAACTTGCGTTCCGTCCAGTCAACATGATAAGGAATCGTTTGTGTTAAAAACTTTTTTGTAGATGTTAGACCAAATTCTTGGGGCCACGCATATCCCTTCTGCGTTAATAAAGAGGAATTCCCTAAATCCTTAATATAGTCTAAATTGATCATCGCCTTGGTTAACTGAATGCCCAGATTTCCTGCTAGATAACCATAGCAAGTTCGTGCATAAGAGAGCGCCTTTTTATCTAAAGAATCTCTCATCGAACAAACTTCAATCTCAGGGGAAAGCGCAAGCATTCCTTCCACTACTTCTGCGACTTTTGGATTAGCAATATAATAATAACGATACTTCCCTGATTTCTGTTGGTTAAGAAAACCTGCCTTCATTAATTTTGCTAGGTGCTCACTTGTTGTTTGGGGAGATACTTTGACCATCTTAGCAATTTCACCTGCAGGTAAGGCTTTGCCATCGCTTAAAGCCACGAGTATTGCCATACGCGTCGGATGGCCAAACAGAGCGCTAGTGCTATAAAAGTTCTTATAAATAGACATACTCTCCCTCCTTGTCTTTTTTTAAGTATAGCATTTATATCATTCGGCGGAGGACGAAATATATCTTTGTTATAGTCAAATAATAGCAAAGGAGATGTTTTTATGAATGAGAAAATTATGAATGACAAAAAGCCACAACTCAGTCACGCCCTGACTTTTGTTGCTTGTATGGGAATGTTTTTATCCACCTTAGATACAGGGATTATGAACGTAGCACTGCCCTTTTTCACCCATTTTTTTAACACGCATGAGAATATTGCTGCAATGAGTGTTGTAGGTTACACAGTCAGCTTAGCCGCCGTTATTATGCCTTTAGGCAGTCTAAGTGATCGAATAGGCAAATTGAAAATTTCATTTTTCGGCTTTTTGTTATTTGGCATAAGTTCACTGTTATGCGGTTTAGCACCAAATATCCTCTTTCTAATTATTTTTAGAGTTTTTCAAGGAATTGGAGCTGCTGCCTTACAAGCGACTTCCTCTGCTTTGATTACTTCTTATGTAAAAAAAGAACAACTTAATAAAGCCTTAGGTACGTTGGGCATTGCCATTGGGTTAGGTCCTGTTTTAGGTCCATCTATCGGCGGAATGTTTCTATCCTTAGGTGCATGGCAATGGATTTTTTGGATCAATATTCCTTTAGTTTTAGTAACTTTATTTGTTAATCTCTTTTTATTAAAGCAAATCAAAAGCTCCCCAGTTAAAATCCATTCTTTCGATTATAAAGGAACCAGTTTATGCTTAACTGCCATTGTTTTGTTGCTTAGCGGATTAAATTTCATCGTTGAACCAAGTCAACTAGCCTTAGGAACAATCTTTATTCTGGGTGCAATAATTGTTTTCATTATGCTGATTAAAGTGGAAAAAAAGCAAAAAAATCCGCTTTTTCATTTACAAGATTATCGGAAAAGTAAAATCGCTTTAGATTTACTGGAAACAGCGCTTCTAGGATTTGCGACTTCAATGATTTTTCTGTTACCGCCTTTTTTACTCGAACAACTTTTACACATTAGTTCAGGGAAGACCGGCTTGTATGTATTAGGAGCGCCTATCGGATTGGTTGTATTTTCTAAAATCAGCGGCAATCTAAATGATGGAACAAAGCATCGACAATTTGTCAGAATTGGTTTATGGACGATGTTTATTTCCTTCCTACTGTTAGCACTCACTTCACAGTTATGGACACCAATTTTGGTCACTTCTTTGTTATTTATATACGGTGCAGGCGCTGGATCCTTTCAACCAGCCAATATTGCGCTTATCATGCAGTCATCTTCGCAAAAAATGCAAAGTGAGGTTGGTTCTTTACAACGGATGATTCAAAATATCGGAATCGCCATAAGCACCACCGTGGGCTCAGGCATTTTGATTTTACCCTTTTCATTAAGGACAAATCTGACGATCGGATGGGGGTTAACTACTAGCTTATTATTCATCACTCTTTTTACCCATTTGTTTATTAAAAGAGCCAAAAAATAAGTAAGGAAGAGCTTCTCGCAAAAGCTTTTAAAATAAATTTATCCCGAATACCAAGAATAAAAGGAATGTACAACAAAAAAGTGAAGTTAGGACTGTTTTGACATGTTCAACTTCCTTTTACTATTCATTAAACTTTTATCATATAAAAACTATCTTCAATTAATGCGAATAGTTCACCAACACTTACTTCACTCAGTAAAATTGTAACCCAATACTTTTTATCCATAAGATAGGCCGGTAGAAACTCATCTTTCATCACTAAAAGTTCAAGCAACGCTGAATTCAATTTAATATCTGTGATACCTAATTCTTCTTTTCCTTTCAATCACAAATTTTGCACCTGTTTATTTGACCACTCTGATTGTAAATAACATAGGAGGAAAAAACATTATTCTAACATAACTAATCCTTGTAAAGGGCGCTTATTATTTTGTGAACTATATGAGTTTAATTAGGTCTGAAGATAAAGAAAAACGGTCTTAATCAGACCGCAAAGCTACGAGAACGGATCTCCATATTTTTCAACATACCCATAATAGCCCATTTTATATAAATCAATTGTCTTCGTGATTTCTTTTGGTTCATCAAAACGAACCGCTTCTAAACACAGTTGGCTAAATTCTAACGGCGCAGTACCATTAGCTGTGATCAAGTTGCGGTCCCTTACCGCTTGCTCTTCACAAAAATCAGCCGCATTCGTATAACTTTCAAAATCTGTCCATAAAAATTGAGTGTTGCCTGTATGTTTGTATCCCTCTAAAAGGCCATTTTGTGCTAGAAAATCTACTGCCCCGCATATAGCACTAACAATATTTCCTTGTTTTAAATGATAAGTAACCAGTTTTACTATGCTTGAATTTGTAATTTCCCATGAATTACCACCTATTAAAACCAAAAGATCAATGTTTTGCGGAATATTTTCTATTAAGTAGTCTACATCTACTTGAAATCCACCAATGGAAGTAACTTTAGGTTTGATTGAAGCCGTCTTAACATTCCAAGTTGTATCACTGTTAAGTATACTAGCAATATATGAGGGTTCCCAATCAGCATATTCATCTAATAAAAATATTATGGCTTGTTTCATTAAACAATCGCCTCCGTTCCTTTATGTGAATAGTTTACCATTAAAAGAATAAATGACCAACTTATGCTCATTTTTTGTATGTGTCAAGTTTATTGAGGTTGAATAAAAAAACCGTCTTTTGGGGCAGACA
>JAKDZT010000374.1 GCA_030462125.1 Tetragenococcus sp. | reverse complement strand
AAGTAGTATCTGTTGACAGATTTAAGTAGGGATGATATAAATAGTATATCAGTAGTCAACTAACGCCTCTGGAATCCAAGCGAAACATAGTTGGCCTTTTTTTATTTTAGGAGAAGTTATGGAACAAAATAAAACGTTGTATTTAAACCATGATCAAGTAGATCCTGCAAAATCATTTGAAATAGATGTAAAAGATTATGATTTAGTAAGCTATCAACCGCCGCAGTTAAGTAAGGCTAGAAAGCCTATGAAGGTTCCAATTTCAATTGAACAGATGCTTATTAAATTTAAAGAGGATGGCTGGATTTTTTCTGAGGATGAAGAGATGGCTTGTCGTTCTTTGTTACAAGAAGTCAATTTTTATACTTTTAAATACTATGCTAAAAAAGAACGTGTGAAAAGTTTTTCGGCAACTAAGGTTGTATATGATTTTGATATGTTTTTACAAAGCAACCTACAAGAGTTAACTTCGATGATTGAAAAATTTCTTAGAACCGTAACTGTAGATTCTTTGTCCTGGTATTACAATTCCCAAGAAAGAATATATGATTCTGCTCAATTTTATTTAGACGATTGTTTATATTTCTCAAAAACAGGGAAGCAGAAAAGAAGACCTCAGCGAGAAAAAGAAATTAAACATATTCAGTACGGTTTTTTTAAAACTTGTGATAATAACAGAGAATACCCCCCAGTAAAAAAGGAACTTGATAGTTATGGTGCAGTGAGTGCGTGGGTTTTATTTGACTTAATTACTTTTGGACAAATGTCTTTCTTCTTTAGTAAATTAGTTCCAGAATATAAAAAAGTTGTTGTTAATTCCTTAAATGAAATGAATTGTTTTAATGAAAGAATTACGGATAAATTATTGAGTAGTTGGGTAAATGCAATTAGAGCACTGAGGAATAAAGTATCTCATGGAATGAAAGTATATGGAGAACCCTTTACAGTACAAGGAAAGGTTCATGAAAAAGACAAAGAATATTTGAGTGCAATTCCTGAGACAAAGCAAAACTATCTTGTAAATGTACTTTTAGTAATGCGTAGAATAGTAATGTGTATGTCTAAATCAAAACAGAAATTTTGGAATGAAAAAATGTGTGGAATTGCTGAATATATAGAATCTTATGATGTTTTATCTGAAGAATCATTAGGACTAACGGATAATTGGCTGAAGTATTTCTTGATAGAACATAAGTGAATGTCATAAATGAATGTATATAATGGTAGAAAAAATTAATTAAAGTTATGTGAAAGTCAGATTTAACTTTATATTAATAAAGATTTTGTAATTTAGTTGGATAAGATGAATAACTTCTTAAATAAATTAGTCTAGATGTATACTTTTTTATAGTTTATGTTATTAAATGGGAAATAAAAAAGAATTTGAGATTGACAGCGGTTGGCAAATGTTATTTTATAGTATGCCAAAAGTATGCCAAAAATCTCAAATTCAAACTAGTTCAAAGTTTTCAAAGAGTGTTAAAACCCTTTTAAAGTGGGAAAAGTCAGCCTAAACTTGTTAGTTTAGGACTGCTCAAAATCCAGTGCCCGTTAAGGGCGTGTCGGTTCGACCCCGACCGCCGGTATTCTAACGCCAACGTATTTTTACGTTGGTGTTTTTCTTGTGTGCCAGGCATGGCATTTATCTAGCTGGTGAAAGTCCAGTCACGGGTAGTTA
>JAKDZT010000373.1 GCA_030462125.1 Tetragenococcus sp. | reverse complement strand
TGATATGCTCCCCTTAAAGTAGACACTTGAAAAAGTAAAACTATTTTAGGGGGAGTTTTTCATGCGTAAAAATAAACGTTATTCGGCTAATGAGCTCATGTATTTTATTGATCTCTATTTAATTAGTGGAATATCCTATAGAGAATTACAGAAAAATTATGGCTTAAAATTAAATGATAAAAACTTTCGAAAGTACCTTAATAAGTATAGAGTACATGGGCCTTCAGCCTTAATATCAAAAGCTACCAACAACAGTTATTCTGAGGATTTTAAGAAGAAAATTATTAAGGAGCACCTGGTCAATAAATCCTCTTATTTAGAATTAGCTACAAAGTATAATATACCATCAGATAGTACTGTAAGAAGTTGGGTTTTGAAGTATACTAATGGAAAAGAGAATCAATCGTATTCTCCAAAATCAGAGGTGTATTCAATGAAATCGCGTAAAACGACATTAGAAGAACGTATTAAAATTGTTGAAGATTATCTAAACAATCCATTAACTTACAAAGAAGCAGCTAAAAAATATCAAATCAATTATAATAATATTTATTCTTGGGTATCTAAGTATAAAAAGCATGGACCTGCCGGTCTAAAAGATGGTCGTGGCCGAGGAAAAAGTCCTGAAATTCAAACCAAGACTGAGAAATTAAAGGCGCAGAATGCAGCTCTTAAAGCGCAAAACCAATGGCTTGAAATGGAGAATGAAGTCTTAAAAAAAGCAGAACAAATGGAAAGAGAGTTGATGTCTCGAGGGTTAGACAATTGGCCGCCTATGAAGCGGTAAAAGCTTTGAAAGAGAAATATCCAATCAAACATCTATGCGAAGCAGTAGGAATATCCCGTTCTAGTTATTACAAATGGCTCAAGAGAAAACCATCTAAAGATGAACAGAGACTTAAGCGATTAAAACAAGTTATTTCGGAAGTCTATCATCAACATACAGGGATCTATGGGTATAGAAGAATCACTATTTATTTAAATCACTATAAAAAAATAAAAGTTAATCATAAATGTGTTTATCGATTAATGCGGCTAATGGGGTTGAAAGCAGTAATTCGTCGTAAGAAATATAATTATCGACCATCCAAGGCAATCCATGTCAGTGAAAACCGGTTAGATCGTAAATTTACTGCGGATAAAGCTTATCAAAAACTATTAACGGACGTAACTGAATTCCAATTGACCAACGGTCAAAAAGCTTATTTAAGTGCGATCTTAGATTTAGGAACAAATAAGATTGTTGCTTATAAACTTGGACGTTCAAATAACAATCCACTTGTTTTAAATACATTTAAACAGATTCAATCAAAAATAATAGCCGATGAGACGTTGATTCATAGTGATCGTGGTTACCAATATACTTCTCATGCCTTCGCTCAATTTATTAAAGATACACAAGCTATTCAAAGTATGTCACGTGTAGGTAAATGTATTGATAATGGACCGATGGAAAACTTTTTCGGCATTCTAAAATCAGAATTATATTATTTGAATAAATATGATACATTTGAAAAGTTACTGAACGATATTGATCAGTACATTCATTTTTTTAACACAAAACGTGTCAGATTAAAGATGGGTCTAGCAATTCCAGCATAAAAAAACACCTATGGATGAAAATCCATAGATGCATAAAATTTATTTTTTTACCTGTCTACTTGACAGGGGGCAGTTCA
>JAKDZT010000091.1 GCA_030462125.1 Tetragenococcus sp. | reverse complement strand
GCGGCATAGCTGAAGACCCTTTTTGTCCTGGAGCAAAAAATTCTTCCACTTCCCGTGTTTCAGATTTTTGTAAACTGCGAATTTCGGTTCCAAATTTTTCAATACTCGTTGCAACTAACGCCATACTGGCAATATATTCCGCATGCAAGTCACGCGGTAAAACTTGGGTAGAAATGTCTTGTGCACGTAGTCCTAATTTATCACAAACGTATTGCTCGACAAACGGTGGAATATTGGCAAAAGTTCCTACAGCACCACTAATTTTGCCAGCTTCTACGCCTTTAGCCGCGTGTTCAAAACGTTCGATTTGTCGTTTTACTTCCGCATACCATAGCGCAAGCTTTAAACCGAAAGTTGTTGGCTCAGCGTGAACACCGTGCGTTCTACCCATCATTACCGTATATTTATAATCTTTCGCTTTTTTAGCAATTGTTTCCGCAAATTTTTCTAAGTCGTCTCGCAAAATTTCATTCGCTTGTTTCATTAAATAACCATAAGCTGTATCAACGACATCGGTCGAAGTTAATCCGTAATGAATCCATTTGCTTTCTTCACCCAAAGATTCAGAAACGGCACGAGTAAAACTAACGACATCATGTTTGGTTTGTGCCTCAATTTCTTGGATCCTTGAAACATCAAAAGTTGCGTTAGCTTTGATTTTTTCCACATCTTTTTGCGGAATTTCTCCTAATTCAGCCCAGGCCTCATCAGCCAGGATTTCAACTGCCAACCAAGCACTGTATCGATTTTCATCTGACCAAATGTTTCCCATTTCTTTACGTGTATAACGTGATAACATGTTTTCCTCCTTTTAGTTACAAATTCGTCGCATCTATTTCAGCTAGAACTGCTTCAAGGTTAGCTGTTGGAATCGTAATATGCCCCATTTTTCGATTGTTTACTGTTCTTTTTTTACCATAATAATAAAAATTCCAATCAGACTTTTCGGGGATTAAGCGTAAGCTAGTATCTAAAGCTTCGCCTAAAATATTGACCGTTACCGCTTTACTAAACAATTTTACTTCTCCTAAAGGCCAACCGCAAACTCCTCGAATATGAGCATCAAATTGGCTCATATTGCAGACATCAATCGAATAGTTTCCCGTACTATGAGGGCGTGGAGTTAGTTTAGTGACATAAATACTTCCCGACTCAGTTAAAACCATTTCAATCGCTAAAACACCCTGCAAGGCTAAAGCATCCCCAATTTGCTGTCCAATACGTTTCACTTCTTCGGCTACATCAGTCGCTATGTCAGTTCCAGCAATTGTTTCAAATAAAATTTCGTCCCGATGAATATTCTCCACTACAGGAAAAGTTCTACATTCTAGCCCATTTCCTGCAACTAGAATCGATAATTCCTTTTTAAAAGGGATCAAAGCTTCTAAAATACAAGTCCCTTCTCTAAGTAAACTCATTGCAGACGCTAAATCAGACATGGAATATAAAACATATTGTTGATCTATATCACGAGTCGTTTTTAATACACAGGGAAAACCAATACTATCCACTGCCTCTTGAATATCTGCAGGGCTAATAATTGTTTCATAAGGAGGAATAACAATATTATTTGTTTCTAAAAATGATTTTTCCATCAGCTGATCCTGAGTAATTGCTAATAGATCGCTACCTTGCGGGACATTGGCTAAATCAATCACAGCATTTAAGCTTTCTACACCGATTTTACTTGTTTCATAAGTGATCGTATCGCTTCGTTTAGCTAAAGCTTCTAAAGCAAGTACATCATCACAATCAGCAACAATATGCCAGTCTGCTAACTGAGCGGTTGGACAATCGCCCACAGGATCCAAAACGCCTACATGAAAACCCATATTTTTTGCACTGATTGTCATCATTTTGCCTAGCTGCCCACCGCCGACAATACCAATTGTTCCACCTGGCATTAAAGGTCTAACCAAGTTGATCCCTACTTTCCATAATTGTTTGGCTTCTACTTTTAAATGATACCTTGAAAAACTGCTAGCCGCAAGTGTTCTTCAAGTAGTTAAGAAAATTTTTCCTCTAAAAATAAAAAGACTGAAACAATTCAAATGCTTCAGTCCAAGATAGAAAAACAAAAATAATAAAATTCTAGATCGTACAGATCATTACTTCATGAATAACAAATAACCAGCTAAGTATTGTTTTAAGTTGCTCAATTGCTTGACTACCGCAAAAAGCTTACTTACTTAAAATTAGGCATCTGCTTGTTTAAATGAAAGCTTGCCGTCATCTAATGAATCAATACGCGCTAGTGAAACAACGGGTACATCCATCTCTTCTAACAATTGTCTACCCGTTTGAAAACTCTTTTCAATAACAATACCGATCCCTTCTACTCCGGCTCCTGCTTGCTGACATAATTCAATCAAACCTTTAGCCGCTTGGCCATTAGCTAAAAAATCATCGATAATTAATACATGATCTTGTTCACTTAAGAATTTGTGTGAAATAGAAATCGTACTTGCTAATTGTTTAGTAAAAGAATAGACGGAGCTAGTCAATAATTCTTCATCCATCGTTAAGCTCTTGGCTTTACGAGCAAAGATCATAGGAGCATTTAAACTTTGTGCTGTATATATTGCTGGAGCAATACCAGAAGATTCAATAGTAACTACTTTAGTAATTTTCTTTTCAGCAAAAACTTCTGCAAAGCGAGTGCCAATACGCTCCATTAAAGCCGGATCAACTTGATGAGTAATAAAGCGATCTACTTTTAACACACCTTCTGATAAGACATTACCATCTTTTTGTATGCGGCGAACCAATTCTTCCATTTTTACTCTCCTTTTTCAATTAAAAAAGCACCTTTTTTGAGCAAGGCAAAAAAGTGTGCATACGAACACATTTTTTACTTATAGACCAATATTTACGGTATCGGGTAGAAACAGTCGACCAATTACGGCTATATATAAGTGAAAAGTACTTACCAATATTATGCCTGTGTATGCGAAAAATTACAAGTACTGGCAGATTATTTTCTGCCAAAATTAAAAATTCTACGAACATTTGCTTTCGTATAAACAAACGGATAAGAAAAACAAAGCTTTTATCTCAATAGGCAAAAGCTTTGTTCTTTCATAGTTTATATGCAGTTGTTAGTAAGATCAATCACGCTCTTACTTTCCTAACTCAGAGGCTTCTTTGTTTTTAGTAAAAGTTTGAATCGGCCATTGGTCATTTAACAATTGACTATTAGGCGAAAGCGCCGCCTTTTGCTTAAGCCCGGTAGTCCAAAATAACCATAATATTCCTAAAGAAATAGCTGCTCCTAAGCTATAAGAAAGTGGTGTTAATCCCATTTGTAAGCCGATAGGTTCACTAAGAATATAAACCACACATGCAAATAACATGAAACTTCCTGGGACTAATGTCACAAAATAATTTCTTTCTTTTAAAAAGAGATAGCGAGTGGACACCAATAATGCAATAACCGCCGTTACTTGATTTGCCCAATTAAAATAGCGCCACAAAATATTGAAGTCCATTTGCGTAAGAGCAAAAGAAATAACAAATAGAGGGACTGCAACCAGCAGAATCTTTTTAATCTTATCTTGTTTCATCCCAATATAATCCGCTAAAATTGTCCGACAACTTCTAAATGCTGATAAACCAGAAGATATCGGTAATACAATGACACCAATAATGGCAATCATACCAAAAACATTTCCGAGTAACATAATCGAAACTTCATTTACAACAGCAGAAGGTGTGCCAGCATTGATCATGCCACTTAATGTTTGTCCATCAAATAAGGTCATAGAAGCCGCTGCCCAGATCATCGCAATGACACCTTCTCCTACCATCATTCCGTAGAAAGTAAAACGCCCTTCCTTTTCATTTTCAGTTGTCCTTGAAACCATGGGCGCTTGTGTTGCATGAAAACCTGATAAAGCGCCACATGAAATCGTGAAGAAAAGAGCTGGAAAGATTGCTGTTCCTTCAGGATTAAAATTACCTAATGTTTGTGGTGTTAAATTAGGAATACTGTAACCACTAAATAGTAAACTTCCACCTATCGCAGCGGTACTGATAATCAAAATCGCACCAAAAATAGGGAATACTTTGCCAAGCGCCTTATCAATAGGTAAAACCGTTGAAATTAAATAATAGATAAAGATCAGCACAGTAATGATACCCACTGTCATCCAGCTTGGCGTAATACTTGCGATTAAGTTAGCTGGTGAAGTGACAAAAACCGTCGCTACAAGTATCAAAAGTAACATTGAAAATATATTCACGATATGTCTAACCGGTTTTCCCAAATATTTACTAGCTAATTCAGGTAGATGAGCTCCGTTGTTACGTAGTGAGATCATCCCCAGCATATAATCATGAACGCCTCCAGCAAAAATACATCCCAATACAATCCATAAATAAGCAACCGGACCATAAAGAGCGCCCATAATTGGACCAAATATTGGTCCTGTACCTGCAATATTCAATAATTCAATAATAGCATTTTTAGATTTTGACATGGGTACAAAATCATAACCATCTTGTAACGCTTTAGCTGGCGTTACACGTTCAGGTTTGATTTGAAAGTTTTTCTCTATATATGAACCATAAATAAAGTAACCAAGAATTAATAACCCTATTCCACCTAATAATGTGATCATTTATCTTCCCTCCTCGTATATTTCGTAAATTAAGTATAACCAATGAAATAATTTTTAAAGCGTTTTCATAACGAAATGACAAAAAAACAGGCTGGGTTACCAACCTGCTTTGTTTAAATACAATCTTTTCATTTTTCAGAGATACTCTATTTCCTTTAGATCCCTACTTTTTCTTTAAAACGTTTTAAATAAGAGCGGCTAACAGGGATTTTTAAGTTTTTTGTTATTGTTAATTGATACGTATGATTAAACCAAGGTTGGATTTCTTGAATAGCGTCGGTTTTAACAATAAAGGAACGATGAACTCGTATAAAAAATTGGTTATCTAATTTTTGCTCCCAATAAGTTAAAGGTTCTGACGTTTGATACACTTTCGACTTGGTATAAATCTGTGTCTTTCCCTTTGCGGCTTCTATCGCCAAAATATCGAACATACGAACCATAATAATACGGTCTTGTTCCTGAATTGGAACGCTTTTTGTGGCTAAAGAAGATATTGGTTCTTCTTTAGTAAAATTTTCCTCTTTAGAACGACGATATACTCTATTAACTGCTTCTTGTACTCGCTCTAATTCAAATGGTTTTAAGATATAATCTCTAGCATTTTTCTCAAAAGCTTCGATCGCATATTCATCATAAGCGGTAGCAAACACAAATGCTGGTGGATCAGCCATTTTCGTCATTTTATCTGCTAGATCTAGCCCTGACTCATTAGTTAATTGGATATCTAAAAAGGCCAAATCAATCGATTCTGTTAATAAAATTTCCAAAGCTTCTTGAACGGTACTAGCTTCCATAACAGAATCCACGCCCTCACATTGATTTAATAAATACTTTAATTCATTACGTGCTAATGCCTCATCATCCACCACTAAGATGTACATTTAATCACTCTCTTTCATCGGAATCAAACAGGATACACAAGTCCCTTCTTGGCTTGAGTCAAAAGTAAGCATCGACATTTCACCAAATAAACTTTCTAATCGTCGGTTTAAATTTTCTAAGGCCGATCCAGTTCCTTTATCTGAAGGGACAATTTCTTGTCCTATCTTCTTTTTCACCTCTTCGGGTAAACCCACGCCATCATCTTCTACCTGAATGAGCACTTGCTCTTCTTGCTTTGCTACGCGAATCCAAACATGATTATCTACTTTTCTGGTAGTAAAAGCATGCTTAAAGGCGTTTTCAACTAAAATCTGGATAACAAAAGGCGGCACAGCAATGTTTTTCAAGTTTTCTTCAATTTCAAAATAAACGGTATAGCGCTCCGGAAAACGCGCCTGTTCTAAGTCCTGGTAGGCTTTTACTTGTTCGAGCTCTTTTTCTAGCGATATAAGGTTCTTTCGTGTCCCTTGTAAATTCGAACGAAAAAACTGACTCAACCTTAATAATAATTTACGCGCTTTCTCGCTATCCACGCGGATTAAAGCAGATACCGTATTAATAGCGTTAAAAAAGAAATGCGGATTCACTTGGGCTTGTAAAGACTTTATTTCAGCATCTTGAAGCAACCTAGCGTGTACTTCTGCTTCACCGAGTTCTATTTGACTGGAAAAAATATTTCCCAATCCTTCAGCTAATTGCCGTTCCACAAAAGTTAACTCTTCCGCATTCACAAAATATAATTTTAAGGTTCCTACTGTACCTTTAGCTGTTTTTAAAGGAATAACAATGGCTGCCTCTAGTGGACAACTTGGCACATCACAGCCAATTTCTTCACGAGAGTGCGCTTCTTTAATCTTTCCTGTGTGCAAAACATCATGGGATAGATCCGTTACTATACTGTGAGAAGGACGATGATGATCGCTACCCGCGCCCACATGAGCTAAAATCTGTTCTTTATCCGTAATGCTTACAGCAGAAACTTTCATGAACTTTTTAATAATTTCAGCAGCTTTCTTACAGGATTTTTCATCTAAGCCTGCTCGGAAATAAGGAAGCGTCGCATTCGCTAATTTTAATACATCATGTGTTTGAATCGCTCGTGCTTGCATCTCTTGTTTTTGAGCAGCATGAATGATAGACAAAAAAACCGCTACTCCAAAACTATTAAGTAATGTCATTGGCAAAATGATAAAGTGAAGGAGCTGATAGGCGTCGGTCATTGAAGTACTAAGAAAAAGAATGCAAGCCATCTGGATCATTTCTACAGTGATCCCCATTATTCCACCTTGTACTGGAGAAGGAAACTGGTCTTTTTTGATAAATTTTCTTCCGTATAAACCTGCAATCAATCCAATAAGTAAGGAAGAAAAAATATACACTTGCGGATCGATTCCTCCTTGACTAAATCGAATAGCCCCAGAAAGTGCACCAACAGCAACCCCTACCGTAGGACCCCCAATCAATCCAGAGATCCCAATCGTCATCGCACGTGTGTTAACCAAAGACGCTTCAGGAGAAAGTGTAAATAAAGAAGTGTTAGACACGATCTCTCCATGTAAAATTTCTATCCCATTAAAATTAGAAATAGAAGCAAACAAGCTAAAGATAAGAATTAACAAAACTTGCGTAGTCCCTTTTCCTCGATGAGTTAATCTTTGCTTAAATGCAGGAATATTCAGTAATAAATAAGCAATCAAAATAATAAGACCGACGCGTTCAAGCAGCAGTATAAATAATGAAACCATTTATTTCTCCTTTTTATGATACCCTTTACA
>JAKDZT010000372.1 GCA_030462125.1 Tetragenococcus sp. | reverse complement strand
CCCTATTTCTAGAGTTACTTTTCGAATCCTACTCTAGTTTTCCCTATTTCTAGAGACAAACTATATTAAGTCAAGGAAAAATTGAGAAAAATAAATAACAAATTCTTTCCTTAAAAAAAGGTATACCAAATAAGCTTTGAAAATGGAAAAATTTTTTCAAAGAAATCAGTTAATAATCATTTTATCCTCCTGATAAGGGGTCCCTGATTTTAAGAGTTGAAAAATAATTCGTACCAGCTTTTTCGTTACATGAGAGAGTACAATGTTATAGTGTTTTCCTTCTGCTCGCTTTTTATCGTAGTAATCTCGCATAGAAGGAGACCAAATGGAACAGAGACGAGCCGATTCATGTAACGCCCAACGAAGCTGGGAAGAACCTCTTTTGACCATTTTTCCGCTCTCTGTTTGATTTTCTCCAGAGGTACTTATAGAAGGTTCTGAACCAGAAAAAGCCAAAAGTTGCGCTGGTGATTTGAAATTATCAATCGAGCGGATTTCCGCCAAAATCACAGCGCCTAATTTCGTGCCAATGCCTGGAATTGTAGTAATCGGTGAGTCCACCGTTTGCATTAACTTTTCGACTTCTTTATCTGCGGTCTCTTTTAAAGTGGTAAGGTGAGCAATCAAGTCAATTGTTTGAAGGAGCTCAAACTCGAGCATAGGGGAGTCTTGTCCAATAGAATCAGCAGCGAGCCGTTTCAATTCACGAGCTTTCTCTTTGCCATATTTTCCCCGAGAATAAGTGGAGATCAAGTTGGTGAGCTTCGTAATATGGGCTTTGCCAAGCTTTGTCGCTGAAGGAAAACATTTGAGTATTTCATAAATATAACGATTATGCACGGCACTTTTCGTTCCTAAAGCAGGAGCTAATTCAGGGAATAAAATATCCAAAAGACGTACATAATTGGTTTTTTGCTTGACACAATCTTTTTTAAGACGAGACACATTACGAGTAGCATATTTTAACTCGATCATGTTCGTATCGGCTTCGAATAGCTTTTTATCGATATCTTCTCGAAGCTTACGAGCAATGGTCATGGCATCTTTCTTATCGGTCTTCGTCTTCCGAAGTGAATTCGTTTTAGCAAATTCTTTGATTAAATAAGGGTTATAACTAAACGTAGGATAGCCATTCGTTCGAAGAAACTTGAGAAGGTTAAAAGCATAATGACCTGTATCCTCTAAAGCGACTTGAATCTCTTGATGGGTAGAAGCCCTAAGATTTTCAAAAGTCATTTGAAGACGGGTAAACCCTTCGCGGTTATTATTGATTTTTAAATGTCGGATAAAAACCTCACCCTCGCTGTCAATCACAGCAAAATCGTGTTTATATTTTGCGACGTCAATCCCTACATATAGCATAATCAACCACTCCTTGTGTAAAAATGATGCGCTATGTGCCACATCCTCTGAGCCAATGTAAACTTGTGATCAATCAAGCGTCAAAGGTCATTGCCTTGCGCTAACAAACTTATTAACAATTTGACAAAGAGTTGTGGTTAGAGTCTCTAGAAACCAGTATTCTAAAAGAATCTGTTGTTACTTAAACTAATCCACAGCGCTTATCATCAGTATAAATAACAAACCGTAAAAAGGAAAAGACTATTTAACTGATTAATTTAAATATACAAGTTACTTTCGAGAAATGCTCTCTATCTTTTGGAAAATAGGGTCGTTGCCATTAG